>JAXJXW010000132.1:0-1327 GCA_036307325.1 Clostridia bacterium | reverse complement strand
CCTTTCAAAGACGACAAGCCAAAAGATACCTAAATTTCGCCATTTAAGGCGGGTTCAAATTGGCACCGTCAGGCTAAATTTTTGTTAAAAATATGAGCAAATCTGAAAAGACCGTTCTTGACTTTTCATCGTTTATAATTTATACTGTAACTGTATGACAAGAGGGCGGAGCATTATGATATAAAGAATCCGAAACATTACAAGAGGTGTGGTATGGAAAAGACGCTTTTGGTTATGGCGGCAGGTGCCGGCAGCCGCTTTGGCGGGCTCAAGCAGATAGCTCCGGTGGGTGAAAATGGTGAAATTTTGCTTGATTATTCGGTTTTTGATGCAATAAACGCAGGCTTTAACAAAATTGTTTTCGTCATAAAGCCGGAAATGGAAAAGGATTTCAGAAACACCGTTGGCAGGCGTTGGGAAAATAAAGCCGCCATTGAATATGCCTTTCAGAGGATAGACGATTTGCCCGGGGGCAGAACGCCACATAAGGACAGGGTTAAGCCCTGGGGAACCTGTCAGGCGGTTTTGTGCGCCCGTGACAAAATAACAACGCCCTTTGCCGTTATAAATTCAGATGATTACTACGGGAAAATTGCATATGCACGATTGGCGGAGCATTTTGAAAAATCCGGGGAAATGTGCATGGTTGCCTATGACCTTAAAAATACCCTGAGTGACAACGGAACGGTAACCCGCGGCGTATGCCGCATTGAAAACGGGTATCTCACGGGAGTTGAGGAGTATTATAATCTGGATAAAAACAGCCCCCTTTCGCCCGATACAAAGGTGTCCATGAATTTATGGGGCTTCAGGTGCGATGTTTTTGACAAGCTTGAAGCACGGTTTGAAGCCTTTCTCAGAAATTTAAAGGACCCACTTAAAGGCGAGTATATTCTGCCTTCATTTATGGGCGAGCTAATAGGAAGCGAAGGTGCACGGGTGAAGGTTCTGACAACTCCCGATTCGTGGATAGGAATGACTTATAAGGAGGATATTGAAGCCGTCAGAAGGGAAATAGCAAAATTACATTATAAATTCTGACCTTTCAAGGCAAAATATACTTGAAATATTGGTAAAGAGTGGTATAATATAATAGAAATTTTATGTACAGAAGGTGCAAATCAATGACAAAAATCGATATTTACTCCGGTTTTCTTGGAGCTGGCAAAACAACACTGATCAAAAAGAAATGCCACGAGTATGACGAAGAATGGCGAATTATCCCCGGCTGTATCATGAAACCACCCATCATGATGGAGTGGATTCCCAGCGGAATCATTCTGGGACTGCGCATGAATCCGTCAGAAGAAAACCTTGTAATCAGCAT
>JAXJXW010000131.1:0-8159 GCA_036307325.1 Clostridia bacterium | reverse complement strand
ATTTAAGGCGGGTTCAAATTAAATATCAAGTACTGCATAAAAAAGGTCTGCCCCGCCGCGCCTTACAGGCTGCACCCTTATGCCAAGCTGTTTTTCAATATCAGAAACATGCAAATCATCAAGAAAAATATCTGTTTCCTCCCGCAGCATTTCATCCGTTATCATAAGCTTTTCCCCAAGCTCCTTGCCCCTAAGCTGCTCAATAATATCGCATCCGCACAAAAGCCCTGCCACGGTTATTGAGTCACCGAAAAAGTTATTTGTTATTTCTATAACCTTTACATCTATCTGAGGGTACTGCGCTTTTATTTTCCCAATAGCCTCCCTTATTGTAGGTGCGGCGGCAGTGCCTGTTGCTATTGTAAAGTGCTGCGCCTTTATATTTTCATGATAAGTTAAAAGCTCCTTATCCAGCTCTTCGTGGAGAGAGGCAATCAGCCCCACGCCGTTTTCAAGCTGGGGATAACCGTCATAATCCTCTGCTGAGGGAATGGGAAGATTTGCCTTCAAGTAAAATTCGTCAGCACCGTAAACAAAATTCAATCCGCACTCATCCCTGAATTTCTTTTGCCAGAAGTGAAGATGTGCAAGCACCTCTTTTGCTTTATGCCCGTCTATGGGAGTAAGCTCACAGAGCTTTTCGCGGTGCTTGGTAAGCCCCACGGGAACAACGGAAACACTTTTCACATGGGGATAAAGACTGTACAAATCAAAAATTGTTTTTTGAAGCTCTGCGCCGTCATTAAAGCCGGGGCAGAGAACTATCTGACAATTCATAGCTATGTTATTATCGGCAAAGCGTTGCATTCTTTCCATGATTTTAGCAGCGGAGGGGTTTTTCAGCATCTTAACTCTGAGTGCGGGATTTGTTGTGTGAACAGAAATGTTTATGGGGCTGATTCTGAGCCTGATAAGCCTGTCAATTTCATCATCATCAAGATTGGTTAAGGTGACATAGTTCCCTTGAAAAAAGGAAAGACGAGTATCATCATCTTTAAAGTAAAGAGAGTTGCGCATTCCTTTCGGAAGCTGGTCTATGAAACAAAAAACGCATTTATTGGCGCAGTGCTGAGCCTTGTCCATAAGGGAATTTTCAAATTCAACGCCCAGCTCCTCATATGCGTCTTTTTCAATCTCAACCTCCTCAGATGTGCCCTGCACCGTTTTTACAGTAAGAACTATATATTCATCATTTATAAGATAGCGGTAATCCAGCACATCCTTTATTTCAGTGCCGTTTATCTTTACAATAGAGTCACCCGCTTCAAACCCGATTTCCTCCGCAATGCTATCGGGCAAAATTCTTTTTATAACGGCAGACATATGCTACCTCCGAAAGTTTAGTTTTTGTTTTTTTCTACTACCTTTACCGCCTTAAGTCCAAGCTCTTCAAGCTGCTTGTCATCAACAATATCGGGAGATTCAACCATAAGCTCGCCGCTGTCTTTCACCTTCGGGAAGGCAATAACATCACGGATGGATTCCTTCTTAGCCATAAGCATAACCATTCTGTCAAGACCGTATGCCATTCCGCCGTGGGGAGGCGTCCCGTAACGGAACGCACCGAGAAGATAGCCAAAGCGTGCCCAGGCCTGTTCTTTTGTAAAGCCAAGTGCCTCAAACATTTTCTGCTGAAGGTCTGAATTGAATATACGAATGCTTCCGCCGCCAAGCTCAACGCCATTGAGAACTATATCATATGCCTTTGCCCGTACTTTAGCGGGGTCGGTGTCAATAAGGTCAATATCCTCATCCTTGGGAGCAGTGAAGGGGTGGTGCATGGCAACATAGCGGTTCTCCTCTTCGCTATATTCAAAAAGCGGAAAATCTGTTACCCACAAAAGATTAAATTTACTGTCGTCTATAAGGTCAAAGCGGGCTGCAATTTCACAGCGGAGTGCGCCAAGAGCGGCATACACAACACTGTCACGGTCAGCAACAAAGAGTATTACATCGCCCTTTTCTGCATTTGCCTTTTCTTTAATGGCGTTAAGCTCTTCGGGGGTAAAGAATTTGGCAATACTGCCCCTTATTTCGTTTTCATCTACAATGAGCCAAGCCATGCCCTTTGCCTTGTAGGTTTTAACAAACTCAACAAGTGAGTCAAGTGTTTTTCTCGTAAGCTTATCGGAAAGCCCCTTGGCGTTAATTGCACGAACACTTCCGCCGCCTGAAACAGTGTCTGCAAACGCCTTAAAGCCGCAGCCGTCAAAAAGCTCTGTCATGTTTATAAGCTCAAGCCCGAAACGGGTATCGGGCTTATCGGAGCCGTAGCGGTCCATAGCGTCTTGCCATGTCATACGGGGAAGGGGAAGGTCAATTTCAACATCAAGGATTTCCTTAAATGCTTTCTTTATAAAGCCTTCGTTAATTCCCATAACATCATCCTCGTCAACAAATGACATTTCAAGGTCAAGCTGGGTGAACTCAGGCTGACGGTCAGCTCTTAAATCCTCATCACGGAAACACTTTGCAATCTGGAAATATCTGTCCATACCCCCAAGCATAAGAAGCTGCTTGTACTGCTGGGGTGACTGGGGAAGTGCAAAGAAGTTGCCGGGATAAATTCTGCTGGGAACAAGATAGTCACGGGCACCTTCGGGAGTGCTCTTTGTGAGAATGGGTGTTTCTATTTCCAAAAATCCGTTTTCATCATAAAAGCGGCGGGCAATCTGAGTGAGCCTGTGACGCATTTCAAGAGTTTTAACCATGGTGGAACGGCGTAAATCAAGATAGCGGTATTTAAGGCGCAGCTCTTCGCTCGCTTTAACATCATCCGTAACCACAAAAGGAGGAACATCTGAGGTATTTAAAATACGAAGCTCCTGCGCTTCAACCTCAACCCTGCCCGTAGGTATATTTTCGTTAATATTGCTTCGCTGACGAACCTTGCCCGTAACGGCAATAACATATTCCATATGGAGCTGAGAAGCCTTTTCCTGAAGCTCGGCATTATCAGGCTCAAAAACTATCTGGGAAATACCGCTTCTGTCACGAATGTCAACGAAAACAAGTCCACCCATATTTCTTGCTTTTGCAACCCAGCCCATAAGGGTAACGGTTTCGCCGATGTTTTCATCACGAAGCGCGCCGCACATATATGTTCTTTTCAAACCCTTCATTGTATCCATTTTATTTTTCCTCCATAACCACTTTGTATATCTCTTCGGTATTATCAAGGCTAACTTCCGTTTGCGCTTTTGTGTGCATATTTTTCAGTACAGCCTTATTTTCTTCCATTTCGCTTGTTCCTATTACAATACTGTATTTTGCACCGCATTTATCGGCATATTTCATTTGTGCTTTAAGGCTTCTGCCGCACAAATCCTGCTCGCATTTAAGCTCCGCCTTGCGAAGCTTATCAGTAAGCTGTGATACAAAAACTGATGTTTCTTCCCCTATGTTTGCAATGAAAATATCGGGAGCTGAGGAAAGGACAGGGAGAGAGCCGCTTTCTTCAAGTGCCAATATAACACGCTCTATGCCCATTGCAAAGCCGATTCCCGGCATGGGCGCCCCCCCAAGCTCTTCAATAAGCCCGTCATAACGGCCGCCGCCGCACACTGTACCTGCCGTGCCCTGAATACCTGTTTTAAATTCAAAAACAGTCTTTGTATAATAGTCAAGACCTCGGACAATGGTTCCTTCAACCTCAAAGGCAATGCCCATTGCGTCAAGACGGCTTTTCAAAGCTTCAAAGTGTGCTTCACATTCTTCGCACAAATGGTCCTTAAGCTGGGGTGCGTTTTTTGCAACCTCCCCGCAAACAGGGCTTTTACAGTCAAGAATGCGAAGGGGATTTTTTTCAAATCTGTTTCTGCATGTTTCGCAAAGCGTTCCGTTTTCAAGAAAAGGTCTGAAATAGTCCTTAAGAATCTCATTATACTTACTTCTGCAAACGGGACAGCCGATAGAGTTTATATAAAGCTTAAGATTTTTTATTCCAAGCTCCGTAAGAACAGTGTATGCATAAGAAATGATTTCAGCGTCAACCGCACTTGAAGAAGCGCCGAAGCATTCTGCACCGAACTGGTGAAATTCACGCATTCTGCCTGCCTGGGGCTTTTCATATCTGTAACATGCTATGTTATAGCAAAGCTTGGCAGGAAGGGGATTGGCATATAAATTATGCTCAAGGAAAGCCCGCGCCGCTGACGCCGTACCTTCAGGGCGAAGTGTTATACTTCTGCCGCCTTTATCATTAAAGGTGTACATTTCCTTCTGTACAACATCAGTCGTATCTCCCACGCCCCTTTCAAAAAGCTCTGTATGTTCAAATACGGGCGTTCTGATTTCGCTGTACCCGAAGCGGGAGCTTATCTCACTTATTTTATTTTCTATATACTTCCACTTTAAAATATCAGAGGGGAGAATATCCGCCGTTCCTCTCGGTGCGGTAATTGCCATTGAGCATCGTCCTTTCAAATATACGATAATATCCTATTTATTTTACTATTTTAAGCAGTTATTGTCAATATCTACAACAAAAAGAAAAAGTACATTTTCCTGTTTTAAGAGTAATTTATTAAAAAAATCAGGGAATACTTTAAAAAAGTGTTGCAATTTCTTTTTTAATGTGCTAAAGTAATTATACATGACATTATGGTGTTACGGAGGTGTGGAAAATGAAACTTGCATTCACTATTGTTTATATCGTTATAGCGCTTGTGCTTACAGTTGTAGTTCTTTTTCAGAAGGGTAAGGATCCAAGAGAGGCTGCTTCAGTGATGGGCAGTTCGGGAGACAGTTTTTTCTCAAAGAATAAAGCAAACACCCGTGAAGGAATGCTAGAAAAGCTTACTACGGTTATGGCAGTTCTTTTTATTATCCTTTCTGTGGTACTTTCACTTGATATTTTGAAATAAGGCACAGGGCGCTTTCTTATGAAAGCGCCATTTATTTTGCGCTTTGGGGAGTTTATTTATGCAAAAAGAAAAAATAAAAGCATATATTGAAAGTGGAGAATATATCCCCATGAATAAAAATGACCTGGCAGTTATGCTCGGTGTTCCCAAGGAGGATATGGATTTATTCAGCACTGTTGTTGATGAAATTATCAGTGAGGGAACATGCATAGTGGGTAAAAAAGGACGAATTTTTTCCTCTTCAAAGCTGGGGCTTGTTAAAGGGGTTTTTCGTGCTACAACAAAGGGCTTCGGATTTGTTATTTGCGATGAGGGCGATATACACATTTCAGAATATGAATGCGGCGGTGCCCTCAACGGTGACACCGTGCTTGTCCGCAAACAAAAATCGCACAGAAGGCACTCAAGTGCAAAAAAAAGCGATGAAGGAAGCGTTGTGCAGATAATTAAGCGTGCAGAGCAAATAATTGTGGGAATATTCAGTCAGGAACGGGGCTACGGCACGGTTACGCCTGATAATGAAAAGCTCCCGGAGCTTTTTATATCTCCCCGTGATATAAACGGCGCTCTTAACGGGCAAAAGGTTGTTTGTGAAATTATTTCCTACGAAACGCCAACCACATCACTTTGCGCCAAAGTTAAGGAAATTTTAGGCTTTCCCTATGATTTTGGCGTTGATATGCTGTCTGTTATAAAAAGCTATGGCTTTAATACGGAATTTTCGGAAAAAGCACTGAATGATGCACAAATGTGCAAGGAACCGGGCAAAAGCGATTTAGAGGGCAGAGAGGATTTTACACAGGAAACGGTCATAACTATTGACGGTGACGATACAAAGGATATTGATGACGCAATATCAATTAAAAAAACGGAAAGTGGATATGTTTTAGGCGTTCATATAGCTGATGTGAGCCACTATGTAAAATGCAAAAGCTCTCTGGACAGGGAGGCCTTTTCAAGAGGCACAAGCGTATATCTTGCAGATCGTGTAATACCAATGCTTCCCGTAAAGCTTTCAAATGGACTTTGTTCTCTGAATGAGGGCGTTTTGCGCCTTACTATGTCTGTTGTTATGGAATTTGACGCAGACGGCAATATGCTCGGCAGTAAATTCTATAAATCCTTTATAAAGAGCAAAGCAAGAATGACATATGAAAATGTCCGCCTGATTTTATCGGAGCAGCCAAGGGAGCTGATGGAGAGGTATAAGGATATTACAGGCTCTCTGTCGCTTATGTATGAGCTTGCGAAAAAGCTCAATGAAAAAACGAAGGAACGGGGTGCCTTTGACTTTAATTTTCCTGAGGCGAAGGCCGTTTTTGACAAGAACGGAAAAACCGTTGATATTGTTTTAAGAAAAACATCATTTGCAAACAACATCATTGAAGAATTTATGATTGCGGCAAACAGTGCAGTGGCGAAATTTCTCGAAAAAGAGGGCTTTGGCGCAGTTTACCGTATTCATGAAAATCCCAATGAGGAAAAGCTTGCAAATATAGCTAAATTCATGTATAATATGGGTCACGGAAGGGTTAAATCCATATATGAAATGCTTGAATCCGTGAAGGGCAAAGGGGAGGAGCTTGCCGTTTCAACCATGATTTTAAGAAGTATGGCAAAAGCCAAATACTATTCAAAAAATCTCGGTCATTACGGGCTGAAGCTTGAGGATTACTGTCATTTCACTTCGCCCATAAGAAGATACCCCGACCTTGTTTGCCACCGTGCGCTTAAGGCGGTTATTGAGAAAAGCGGTGATAAATCAAGAGTGCCTGAGGGCAGTATTGAAGAAGCGTGTGAACATCTCAGTGAGCGTGAGGCGGCCGCCGCAATGTGTGAAAGAGACACGCTGGATATTAAAAAAGCAGAGTATATGCTTCAGTTTATCGGTGAAGAAGTTGAAGGCGTTATTTCCTCTGTAACAGGCTTTGGGTTTTTCGTTATGCTTCCGAACACCGTTGAAGGGCTTGTCCGTGTTGAAACGCTGAGAGATGATTATTATAATTTTGATGAGGATATGCTCACTCTGACAGGGGAGAGAACAAACCGTGTATTTGCATTGGGAAGCTCCGTAAGGGTTAAGCTTACAGGTGCGTGCAAATCACCAAGCAGAATAGACTTTCAGCTTTTGGAAGGGGGAAATATTCATGCCGGAAAACGCAAAAAAAAGAATGATAGCTCAAAACAAAACCGCCCATCACGAGTTCTTCATAGAAGAAAAAAACGAGGCAGGCATTGAGCTTTTCGGAACAGAGGTCAAATCTCTGCGAATGGGGAAGGTTAATTTAAAAGAAAGCTACTGCGAAATTGACAAGGGGCAGATTTTTGTCCACGGAATGCATATTTCACCATACGAAAAGGGGAATATATTTAACCGTGATCCCATGCGCCCGAAAAGGCTTTTGATGCATAAAAGCGAAATCATGCGCCTTTACGGATTAGTCCGCCAAAAAGGTCTTACAATAATTCCTCTGGACATATATTTAAAAGGTCAGCGTGTGAAGATGACAATAGCCGTTGCCCGCGGTAAAAAGCTTTATGACAAGCGTGATGATGCGGCTAAGCGTGACGCAAACAGAATGATTGAAAGAACCCTTAAGGAAAGAAATAACTATTGACAAACGGTAAATTTGTTGTATACTTGATTGTGCTATATGGGGGCGTTCCGGTTTCGACGGGGATGTTGAAGCACGGGAAGCGAGCCGCATTGGGAGCTGCGTAAAAATCCCGAATTTTAAATTTAAACGCTAACAAAAATTTAGCTTACGCTGCCTAATTAGGCGGCCGTTCTTACCGAAAGGACCACGGTTCGGATAAGAGCGTCACACAGTGGTGAACGTGATACGGCAAAGCTTTGAGCCGTACATGACAAATGAAGCTACCAAAACTGTGAGGCTGTCAATCGCCCCATAGCAGAGGGAATTTTAATAGATTGACTGCGCTCGGAGATGCCTGCGTGAATATGTTTTCGGACAGGGGTTCAACCCCCCTCGCCTCCACCAAACAGGTATAAAGTGAACACCTACTACCTCAAAAATGCTTTTGTGGTAACGGTTTGGCTTTAATACCAACACAAAAAGAAAGCGGATTAGATGTAAAAATCTAACCGCTTTTTTGTTGTTTATCGGCTTGTTTCGATAAAGTATTTTACAAGGTCAGGCAAAATCCCCTGCCGTGATACATCTCCGATAAATGATACATCGGTTATCTTTGGCGGTGTCTTGCCGTTGGTGTAAAAGTTCAAAACATCAATAATCTTTAACCGTTCTTTTCTTCCGTCATTGTATGTAATAT
>JAXJXW010000130.1:0-2851 GCA_036307325.1 Clostridia bacterium | reverse complement strand
TGCTTTTCGCCCTTATACTGTCTCAGCGATACAAGCACAGGCATATTTGTACTTTGTAAATACGCTTTTACATTCTCAAACATTTCCCTGCTATTTTTCCCGAATATGCTTTTAAAGCTTTTGAATTTAATTGACCTTGCAATTTCATCAAGGGAAAGTATATCCTCTCTTTTTTCCAGCTCCTTTGCAATTTCGGGAAATTCGCCGTAAGTATTGCATATATATTCGGGCACCGTTCCCCGCTCAAGCATAAGGGGCAGTGCATAGGAAAAGCTCATGCCGGGAGTGCGTTTATGGGGGTAGTTATTTCTTCCGTAGGTGTAGCCCTTGCTGAGATATACATACTGCCCCGTTACCTTATACAGATAAACCTCCAGCAGCTCGGTAAGGGAGCAGGCGGCGCAGCTCCCTACCATATTATTGCTTGTGCTTTGAGAAAACGGCTTTGGTATTCTTTCCTTGGGTAAAATAAATTTATCCATTATATCATTCCTTATCATCAGTATTTTTAAGTATTTCAAGAGCCGTTTTAAGCTTTTCCGGAAGGGGTATTCCCATAAGCGTCACATTTTCAAGAATGCTAAGCCCTTCATTTCCCACAAAGAAGCATATTACCACATACCTCATGCAGCTTGTTCCCATAGCTTTATCCACCTGGGCACCGATAACCACAAGCATAAGGGTGCATATTTTTTTCACTATTCCCTTAAAGCCTACGCTTGAAGATGCGCCGCCGTTTTTTGTCTTTGTGCTTTTACGAAACACCAGTGCCACCAGCATTCCGCTTATGTAATCTGCCGTCATAAAAATTATGAGAATATAAAGCATTTTATCAAATCCTCCGAAGAGCTGGGAGAGAATCCCCCCTGCTGCGGCAAAAATTCCGAGAAAAATATTTTTTTGTTCCATTATGTCACCTCCTGATTATTATCGGCTATATTTTGTAATTCTTCTGCCGTTAATTTTGATAGATATTCTTTTATTGCTTGCTCAAGTACACTTTTGGTAACAATTTCGTCTCCATCATCATATGATGTTCCGCCAACTTTTATTGTACCTTTAAACCACGCATTGCCATCCCAATCAAGAGTATGTGCATTTGACCTTTCATAATCTGATGCACCGTTTCCAACTATATGAGCGTATTTCTTTTCAGTATCTGGGATATTGTGTTTGCCCTGAACATGAGAGGCTTCTCCTAAAGCTTTCGTACCTTGTCCTTCTGCATGGGAATTTTCTCCTACAGCTACAGTGCCATTTCCTTCCGCATGGGATTTTCCCCCTTCTGCATGAGCATTCCATCCTTCCGCATGAGAAGCTTGCCCAATTGCGTATGTATTCCACCCTTCTGCATGAGATACCTGATTTGTAGCATATGATTGATAACCCTCTGCATGAGAAACCCATCCTGAGGCCTGTGTTTCTCTTCCTTCCGCATGGGAGCGTTCCCCTGAAGCCACTGAGGTTAAGCCCTCTGAATGGGAGTCTATTCCTGTAGCTTTCGTGTTCCTGCCTTCTGAATGGGAAGCTTCCCCTGAAGCAGTTGTATTATAACCTTCTGCATGGGAAAATTTTTGTGACGCAACAGTACCCATTCCCTCTGCATGAGAAGATTGCTCTGATGCGGTTGTACTATAACCTTCAGCGTGAGAATGAAATCCTTCTGCTTTATTATTGGTATAATCGTTAAATATCTCTCCACTATTATCTACTTTCATCCCTGGTTTACTGTTGACAATATCAGACTGGGAGCTAAGACGACTTGATAAATCATTACATTGGCTTGACAAATTATCATATAACGATGTTGCCTTTTTTTCTGTGATAAGGGCATTTTTATCAGACCCTATAGTTACTACTCCGGCAAACCATGCATTACCATCCCAATCAAGAGTATGTGCATTTGACCGTGCGTTATCCGACCTGCCGTTTCCAACTATATGTGCATATTTATTAGCGGTATCTTCAATATTGTATCTACCCTGAGCATGGGAGGTTGATCCTGAAGCTACCGTACCTTGTCCTTCCGCATGGGCTTTTTCCCCTGAAGCCTGAGAGCCCCATCCTTCTGCATGAGCAGCTTGCCCGATTGCTTTTGTCTGCCACCCTTCTGCATGAGAAGCTTGCGCAGTAGCAGATGATTGATAACCTTCAGCGTGAGAAGCCTGTCCTGAAGCCTGTGTTCCCCAGCCTTCTGCATGGGAGCGTTCTCCTGAGGCTTCTGTTTGATAGCCCTCTGAATGGGAACAATGGCTTGACGCAACGGTCTTCCCGCCCTCGGAATGAGCACACGGTCCGGGAGAACTGTTACTCCAGCCTTCAGCGTGAGAGCATGCCCCCGAAGCGTGAGTATCTTCTCCTTCAGCATGGCTGTTCAAGCCTTCTGCCGTATTATTGTCGTAGTCGTTAAATATTTCTCCGGCGTCAGCGACTTTCTTGCCTGGCTTAAGAGCATCCAAATCTTCTGTCACTTCATTTTCAATTTCCGTAATAAGTGCCTGCTTTTCTTCCTCGGTGTAATAGTCTGTGCCTTTTACGGGGGCGTCACATTTAACTTTACCAAGGTTTATCCCTTCGCTTAATCCCTCAATTGACAAAATAAGCTCACCGCTATCGTTAATTACTGCAGACGGCGGATTTGATTCATCGGGATAATGCAAAATAAGGTTTCCTTCTTCATCAACAGAAAAGGAATAAAATCCGTTTGAGGGAACAACACTTGCGTTTACGCCACGGTCTCCCTTTTCGCCGCGGTCACCTTTATCTCCCTTTTCACCTTTTTCGCCACGCTCCCCCTGAGGGCCTTGCATTCCCATTGGACCAATATCACCCTTATCACCCTTTTCACCTC
>JAXJXW010000129.1:0-3211 GCA_036307325.1 Clostridia bacterium | reverse complement strand
ATCCGTGTTTTAGCCTGACTGTGCCAATTTGAACCCGCTTTAAATTGGAATCGTCAGGCTTTACGCAAACTTTACAAAAGGTGTCTTTTACATTTGACAAACCGTCTTTAAAATTATCCTTGTAAAATACAAAAACAAAGGAGATTAAAAATCATGAAGAAACTTATCACAATTATTGCTTGTGCCGCCGTTTTGGCGTTTGCACTCACAGGTTGCTTTAAAAGCACCGAAACGGAAAAAGGCACCGCATCTGTTCAAAACAAAATTTCAGGCACTGTCTCAACTGATGGTTCAACATCAATGGAAAAGGTTATAGGAGCCCTTGGCGAATCCTTCATGCAGGAAAATGACGCCGTTACCTTTACCTATAACCCCACAGGCTCAGGCTCCGGAATCACTGCCGTTAACGAGGGCAGATGCGATATAGGTCTTTCAAGCAGGTCACTCAAAGACGAGGAAAAGGCTCAGGGGCTCACCGAAACGGTGCTTGCATATGACGGTATTGCCATCATTGTAAATCCCCAAAATAAAGTATCCGACCTGAGCCTTGAAGATGTTGCAAAGGTCTTTACAGGTGAAGTAACAAACTGGGAGGATTTAGGCGGAGATGACAGTGAGATTGTACTTATCGGCCGTGAAGCGGGAAGTGGCACAAGAGATGGCTTTGAATCAATAACAAAAACAGAGGAAAAGTGCGTATACCGTCAGGAGCTTACATCAACAGGCGATGTTATTACAACGGTATCTCAGAACGAAGGCGCAATCGGCTATGCATCGCTGGCATCAGTAAAGGACAGTGTGAAGTCTTTGTCAATAAACGGGGTTACCCCTTCGGAAAGCACCGTTAAAAGCGGAGAATATGTTGTTCAGCGTCCCTTTGTACTTGTTACAAAAGCAGGCAAGGATTTGTCCCCTGCGGCAAAAGCGTTCTTTGACTATATCACATCATCTGACGCTTCCGCAATAATTTCACAAGCAGGTGCGGTATCCGCAAACTGATATGGGTATTATGGGAAAGGCACATAATATGAAACGACTTAACAATAAAAACAACATTATTGAAAATGCCATAGATATGATTTTTCTCTTATTGGGGCTTATAACGGTTGCAAGCGTTTTTCTGATAACGGTTTATCTTGTAATATCGGGCGTGCCTGCAATCAGAAAAATCGGAATTGTAAATTTCATATTCAATAAAACATGGGCATCAACGGCGTCGGAGCCTCAATTCGGTATACTGCCGTTTATACTCACAAGTATTTACGGAACGGCAGGCGCAATCCTTATAGGAGTTCCCATTGGGTTTTTCACAGCCGTTTATCTGGCAAAATGTGCCCCCAAACGGGTGCGTGCCCTTATAGAGCCTGCCATCAGCCTTTTGGCAGGAATACCTTCTGTTGTGTACGGGCTGGTGGGTATGCTTGTGCTTGTTCCGCTGATTAAAAAGGTGTTTGGCATTCCTGACGGGGCAAGCCTTCTTGCCGCAGTGATTGTGCTTTCCATAATGATTCTTCCGTCAATAATCAAGGTTTCATTAACCTCACTTGAAGCCGTACCGAAGGAATATGAGGATGCCTCCCTTGCCCTGGGTGCAACGCCCGTTGAAACCTACTTCCGTGTATCTGTTCCTGCCGCAAAAAGCGGCATTGCGGCGGCGGTTGTGCTGGGCGTGGGCAGGGCAATCGGAGAAGCAATGGCAGTAATGATGGTTTCGGGGAATGCGCCCAATATGCCGTCAATATTTCAAAGTGTGCGCTTCCTTACAACGGCAGTTGCAAGTGAAATGTCATACTCCTCAGGTCTGCAAAGGCAAGCACTTTTTTCCATTGCCCTTGTGCTATTCCTTTTTATAATGCTTATAAACGCCACCTTGAATTTTCTTTTAAAAAAGGATAAGGAGGGAAATTGATATGCCGGAAAAATCTGCATCAGTGAAAAGACGGCTTTATATATTGGCTATGAAATCCATTATGGGAATTTGTGTTTTTCTTACTTGTGCACTTGTTTTTTTCCTTCTGGCATTTGTTTTGTGGAAGGGCGTTCCCAACATCAGTCTGTCTCTTCTCACAACAAGCCCCAGCTATTTAACGGAAAACATCGGAATACTTCCCGATATATTAAACACACTCTATATTGTAATTGCAACGCTTGTTATTGTTCTGCCCCTGGGGGTGGGTGCGGCAATCTATCTTAATGAATATGCCTCAAACAAGCGCATTGTGGAAATGATTGAGTATGCCGCCGAAACACTTTCGGGAATTCCATCAATAATATACGGGCTTGTAGGAATGTTATTTTTCTGTCAGTTCCTGAATATGCAAACCTCACTTCTGGCAGGAAGCCTGACACTTGTTATAATGACCCTGCCCACAATTATGCGTACTGCCCAAGAAAGCCTCAAAACAGTTCCTCAAAGCTACCGTGAGGGTGCCTTTGGATTGGGTGCGGGAAAATGGCGTGCTATCAGAACGGTGGTTCTTCCATGTTGTGTTGACGGAATTGTTACGGGCTGTATTCTTTCCGTGGGAAGAATACTGGGGGAATCTGCCGCACTGCTTTTCACTGCGGGATTTGCCCACTCGTTAAACGGGTTTTTCACAGGGCTTCACAATGCAGGTGCGTCACTTACCGTTGCCCTTTATGTTTACGCAAAGGAACAGGGAGAATTTGATGTAGCCTTTGCAATTGCCGCAATTTTAATGATTCTGACACTTGTGTTAAATCTTGCCGCTTCCCTTACGGGCAAGTTTTTTGAAAAAAGGAGGGGGAATTTATGAGCATTATATCTGTAAAAGACCTTTGTTTATGGTATCAAAGTTCTCAGGCATTAAAAAATATAAATATTGATATTCCCGAAAAAAGCATTACGGCGCTTATCGGCCCGTCAGGATGCGGAAAATCGACCTTTCTTAAGACAATAAACAGAATGAACGACCTTATTTTCGGCGTTAAGATTACGGGAAGTGTTGAATATAACGGAACAAATATTTTTGACAGCTCCGTTGATGTAAATGAGCTCAGGCGTGAAATAGGAATGGTATTTCAAAAGCCCAACCCCTTCCCCATGAGCATTTACGACAACATTACCTACGGTCCCCGCACCCACGGAATAAAATCCAAAGCAAAGCTTGACGATATTGTGGAAAAATCTCTCCGGGGTGCGGCAATATGGAACGAGGTTAAGGACCGCCTGAAAAAAAGTGCCCTTGGT
>JAXJXW010000128.1:0-3022 GCA_036307325.1 Clostridia bacterium | reverse complement strand
TTAGCCTGACGGTGCCAATTTGAACCCGTCAGGTTAACTGTACCACAAAAAGAATGTTGTTTCAAGATGTTTATTTGTATAAATTACAGTTTGACAAAGCAAAAGCAAAAATATATAATATATTACATAGTATTCTTTCACATTGAGGAGTGTTTATATTGGTAATAAAAACAGATTTGCATACGCACACTCTTGCCAGTTCTCATGCATACAGTACCATAAGAGAAAACGCAGAACTGGCGCATAAGCATGGGCTTGAAGCCATGGCCATAACCGATCACGCACCTGCAATGGTGGATGCACCCCACGAGTGGCATTTTGCGTGCTTGAATCTTGTTCCCCGAAAAATACATGATGTTTTTATATTGCGCGGAGCCGAATGCTCATATACAGATATTGATGCAGGGCTTGATTTAAGTGAAGAAACCTTAAATAAGCTTGATATTGTTATTGCCTCTGTTCACGGGCCAATATATATGCCAAAAAATTCCGAGGAATACTTCACACTACTGAATAATGCCGTGAAAAATCCCCATATTGATATACTTGGGCATATTGACAGAGTTGTGTGCGGTGTTGATTATGAAAGCGTTGTACAGCTTGCAAAGGAAAACAATAAGCTTGTTGAATTTAATGTGCATTCCCTTAACTATTCAAACGCCAAAAATACCATCCAAAACACACATAAGCTCATAGATGCATGTATGAAATTTTCTGTTCCCATAGTTGTAAACACAGACGCCCATTACTGCGAAACGGTGGGCGTATTTGAAGAAGCGTTCCAATTTTTAGAAGAAGCCGGTTTTAACGAAAATTTAATTGTAAACAGAACCTTTGACTCACTTAAAAGCTTTATGATTGAAAAACGCTCTAAAGATGCCTGGAATAATTTTTCATTAAATTAAAAAATTTTGCGAACAAGTGTTTGATTTTTTTGAATTTATGTGTTATAATTAACTCAGATGATTTGAAGGAGTTGATTTTATGGCTGCAAATATAGATAAGCAGCAGCAAATTCTCAGTTTTATTGAAAGGCAAATTGAAGAAAAAGGCTATCCTCCCACAGTGCGTGAAATATGCAATGCGGTTGGTTTAAACTCTCCGTCTACAGTTCACGGTTATCTTAACAGATTGGAAAAAAACGGTTTAATAACAAAATCCCGTGGCAGCTCCCGTGGTCTGAGATTGACGGCTCCTTCAGCTTCAAATAATGTTTCACATATGGAAAAGGATTATATGGAGGTTCCCGTTATAGGAAGAGTAAGTGCAGGCCTTCCCATACTTGCCGAAGAAAATCTTGAAAGAACATTTCCCCTTCCCATGGATTTTGCAAAGAAAAACAATGTTTATATGCTTCATGTAAAGGGTGAAAGCATGATAAATGCAGGAATCCTTGATGGTGACTATGTGATTGTTGAACAATGCAGTGTGGCAAATAACGGCGAAATGGTTGTTGCGCTGGTTGATGACAGTGCAACGGTAAAAACCTTCTATAAGGAAAACGGGCATTTTCGTCTTCAACCTGAAAATGATTTTATGGAACCGATAATTGTTGACAATGTTTCCATATTGGGAAAGGTTATCGGCGTTTACAGAAAATTTTAGTTTGAGAATATAAAGAGTTGCAGCAAAATGATTTAAAAAATCGTTTTGCTGCAACTCTTTTTTTGCAAAAACATCTATTTTTTAAAAATATTGGTTATAATTTCAGGCTTATAAAAAAACGCAGAAAGATATGAGGAATTTATCATGTTGCTAAAGGAGCTGAACGCCCCTACAGAGCCAACCGCATCAGCAAAACAAATGAGCAAATAGCAAATTATAACTACTCCGACGAAGCATTCCCCCGCAACCAAAAGAGAATTAGCCTGTTTTATAAGGGGCAGCTTTCCTGCCAGAACAAAAATACGAATTACAACCTGAACAACAATTTTGATTATGATAACAAGCAAAATAAAGCTCAGAGCATTTACCGCAATCACCGCTGCCGCATTTTCAAAGGAATCCGTTGAATTTAAAATAATTCCCGCAGCAGAATCGGACGGCACATGACCTGATAATTCTGTACCAATGCTTTTCTTCACCGCTTCCCCTATGGGAGAATTATAAATCAGCGCAGAAAACGGCTTATAAAAAACTAAGCTCAGCACAGTTGCCGCAAGACTTGATACAGCACCTACCGCCGCACGCAAAAATCCCCGTTTCACACCATAAACCGTGCTTATCAAAATAATTAAAGCAATTACTAAATCTCCCATATTTCCTCCTATCCAACAATCATTCCACCGGAGCTTCCTATAACAAATAAATGCTTTCCGTCACCGAAAAATGCCATTTTTTTTATGCCTGTATCTGCATTTACTTCACGAACCGTTTTAAGTGAAGAATCAAGAATAATCGCTTTTTTACCGCAGGCAACGGCAATCTGCTCGTTATTTACGCAAACGGCGTCTGCCGCTGCGTCAATAATAGTACTTGCCGTGCTTTTTCCCAGACGATTCAGCAACTCTATTTCCGTTGCGTTACCTTTGACGCTGCTTCCTGCGGCAGAATATGCAAGAACGGGCATTCCGTTATCGGAAACATCTGCCTTTATAAGAGATTTACCGTCATAATTCTTTTCCCATTTTAAGCTTCCGTCACGGTTAAAGTATGATATTCTTGTGCTTCCTATGGCAATAAAAGTGCCGTCACGGTTAAAATCAACATTGTAATACACTTCTGACTCAAACTGCACTTCATTTTCAATGGCAGCCTGTGTAATATCAATAAGCTCCAGCTCCCCGATGAGAATATTATCCCCTGCAAGTGCCAGAGAAAGTGCAAGCTTATTATTGTCACAGTTTAAATCAAAGTCTATAAGCTCCCCTGTGCCTATATCCCATTTAAAAACAGCTTCTCCCTGTTTGTTATAAACCATTATTTCACTGTTGTACCCTTCCTTGCCCGTTGCAACAACCGCATATCCGTTACGGTTTACCTTTGCTTTCAGAATTTTGTTATCACATGAAATCTTGTAATA
>JAXJXW010000127.1:0-16068 GCA_036307325.1 Clostridia bacterium | reverse complement strand
TTCATATTCAAACGATACCGACTTAAATTTTTCTACCGAATTGCCCTTTTCATCGGCAAGATTATTGTTTACAACACTGCCGCTTTTAAAGGTATAACCGTTTTTGAAGGTGTCAATAAGCACAGCCTCATAGCCTATGTCCGATTTGACCTGTTCGGCTGAAGGCAGTGACTTGTATTCCGGCTTGGCAGAGGATGAGCTGAACCAATTAGTAACTATCCCGCTTGCGGCAAAAACAGTAATTCCCAAGGCTAATGCCGCGGCTATTGCAATTAAAGGTATTTTTTTCTTTGATTTCATATAATGGTCTTCCTTTCTGTAACTTACTTTTTTAATTTTTTCTGAAATTCTGTTTTGCATTTCATCTGAAATTTGAATTCTATTCATTGCGTTTTTAAGCTCTTGCTCTTTCATAAAAGCACTTCCTTTTCATATTCAATTTTTAACATATCCCGTCCGTATTGTAATCTTTTCCTTGCTGCGGCAGGTGAGATAGAAAGCATATGGGCTATTTCGGAGGTTTTATATTCCTCAACATAATATAAGTAAAGTACAGTTTTGTATTTTGTGGGCAGGCTCAAAAGCTCTGTTAAAACATTTATGTCATTTTCCGATTTACAGTATTCGGCAACATCATCAATGTTCACATGCCTTCTGACCTTATTGAATTTAAGCATATTCTTACAAACATTCGTTGCTACTTTTATAAGCCACGCTTTTTCATGCTCCCTATCGGCAAATGTAATTGCAGCAGATATGTATTTCAAAAAAACATCTGAAACGGCATCTTCTGCATCTTCATTATTGCGAAGCATTGTAAAACACAATCTGAACAGCATATTTGAATATGTTTTAACCACATTTTCTATGGAAGTATCACCGTGCACAAATGATAAATTTTCCACCTTACTTATCAACTCCTTTCACTTATAACACAATTCATAAGGACAAATTGTGATATTTAATTAAAAAAATTTTGAGAGCGCAACCGTTTTGATTATGCTCTCAAACAAAATAGCGTTTATCAGCGGTTTGACAACCTCAGGTTTGCATTTTTTGCAACCATAAAATAATTGATATATCCACATATTTCGGTGTTTCTCTTGATGCCTTGGTTCTTGGAAACTACGGTAGAACTGCCGAAGAAATAACATATAACAAAGCCATTAAGCCTAAATACTCCGGCATGAATAGCCGGGAGCTTTACTCTGCTGATATTCACATAGAGTACGAACAGTCTATTGATGAAGGAGTGGCATTCTGTAATTTTATAAAGGGCTATGAGCCGCCCCGGTCGGCAATATACAAAAACCCGTACCGTGAATGGATAGGTGCACAAATAAGAGGTGACTAATAATGTATAGTACTGCATTTTTGAGCTGCTCAAAAATGCAGTATTTTTTTCTCTTTTCGTTGCAGGCAAAGCTTTTCGGAAAGCTTCATATTCTGTGCCTTTTCCGCATTTCCTTCGGCGATACGCCGCAGTATTTTTTATAAATCTTGCGGAAATATGAGCAGGAGCTGAACTGAAGCCTTCTGCTTATTTCCTCTATTGACAAATTCGTTGTGGTAAGAAGTATGTTTGCTTTTTCAATTATTATTTTGTTTCTTGTTTCATTAAGGGTTGCCTCTGATGATTTTTTAAAGGCGGCATAAAGGGCGGATTCACTTACGGCGCAGCTCTTTGCCAGCTCTGAAATTTTTGCAAACGGCTCCTCTTCAAGGCATCTTTTTGCCAGCTCCACCAGCTCCCTTGTGCGGCATTTGTTACGGTATGTCATTGTGGGAAGGAGCATGCCCACTAAAGTATAAAATGTGCCGATGTCACAGGCTTCAAGGGTTTTGCTTTCAAAAAGGCTGTAAAAAATTTTAACGGCTTCTTCATTGCGGGGAAGCACCTGAACAGGATAGTCTTTCTTGGAGAAGTTGGGCATAAACAAAAAACCCAGTGAAATAAATTTTATTGCCGGCTCTCCATACCAAAACGACTGATATTTACAACCGTAGGGAATGAAAAATATATCGCCCTCCTTTATTTCAACGGTTTCTCTGTTTGTTGCAATTTTGCAGTGACCGGAAATCATATATGCAAAATAATACTCTGATATGCCCTGACTGTTATCGTTACATTTATAATTTTCAAAGTTGTAAATATTAAAATGAAAGCTTTTTGAGAAAATATCATCATACATTTAAAGCACCACCATTTTTTGTAGAAAATTACCTCTTTTTATATAGAATATCATATTTTATAAAAAAAATCAATGTGGTACAATCAAAAAAAAGAAAGGATGAGGAATATGAAACATCAACAGATTATATTTACAGAGAAAAATGTTGCCAAGCTTTTAGATATTGAACCAAAGGAGCTTGGGGCACATGAGGTTATGGTTGAAACAATGGTTTCCACCATAAGCTGCGGAACGGAAAGAGCAAATTTAACAGGTGATCCCAATGTTAACTGCAATGGCGCCTCCGGCGTTGTTTTCCCCAGAGCATCGGGATATAACAGCGCAGGTATTGTTGTTAAAAAGGGTGAAGCTGTACAAAGTGTTGATATAGGTGACAGAGTTGTAGTTTATTGGGGAAATCACAAAAGCTATAACATTGTCAGCGAGGGTCAGGTTGTAAAAATTGAGGATGACTCAATCAGCTTTGAAACGGCTGCTATGAGCTTTATTTCCACCTTCCCTATGGCTGCCATAAGAAAAACAAAGCTTGAAATGGGTGAAAGTGCAATTGTTATGGGGCTTGGCATATTGGGTATGATTGCAGTTAAGCTTCTGCATGTTGCAGGTGCAGTTCCTGTAATTGCCGCTGACCCCAATCCAAAAAGGCGGGAAATAGCACTTCAGAATGGTGCTGACTACGCATTTGACCCCTTGTGCGAAAACTTTGCCGAAGAGGTTAAAAAGGTTACAGGCGGCGGAGCAAATGTTGCCATTGAGGTAACCGGCGTGGGCGCAGGTCTTAACGAGGCTCTTGACTGCATGGCAAAATTCGGAAGAGTTGCACTGCTCGGCTGCACAAGAAATTCCGATTTCACAGTTGATTACTACAAAAAGGTTCATGGCCCCGGAATATCCCTTATAGGCGCACACACCTTAGCAAGACCGAATATAGAATCATATCCCGGATATTTTACCCACACAGATGACATTAAGGCAACCTTAAAGCTTTGCTCAGGTGGCAGACTTAACCTTGAAAAGCTTGTGGAGGAAACACACTCCCCTGCTGACTGCGAAGAGGTATATAGCAGACTGGCATTTGATAAAAATTTCCCCATAGTTGTACAATTTGACTGGAGGAAGTTAAAATGAGCAAATTAAAAATCGCACAGATAGGTGCAGGACATGACCATGCACACTGTGCAATCCGTACATTAAAGCTGGAAAGTGACATTTATGACCTTATTGGCTATGCGGTTGTTCCCGGCGATGAAGAAATGTATGAGGCATATAAAGACGCATATGACGGAGTTGCCCAAATGTCTGTTGATGAAATCCTCAGCTATCCGGGTCTTGATGCTGTTTTTATTGAAACAGAGGACAGACGCCTTACGGAGTATGCAATCAAAGCCGCAGAAAAAGGCTTACATATTCAAATGGATAAGCCCGGAAGCGAGTCTGACGAGGATTTTGACAGACTTGTTGATTTGGTGAAAGAGAAAAAGCTTGTTTTCCACATGGGCTATATGTACCGCTACAACCCTGAGATTATTAAGCTTAAGGAAAAAATAAAGGAAGGCAAGCTTGGTGAAATCTATGCCATTGAGGCACAGATGAACTGCCTTCACAATCAAAAAAAGCGTCAATGGCTCGGAAATTACCCCGGTGGTATGCTCTATTTCCTGGGCTGCCATTTAGTTGATTTGGTGTACGGTATTTTAGGAACTCCCGAAGAGGTAATACCTCTCAGCACCTCAATAGGCACAGACGGTGTTACTGCCGATGATTTCGGAATGGCTGTATTTAAGTATAAAAACGGAGTATCATTTGTTAAAAGCACGGCGGTTGAAGTAGGCGGCTTTGAACGCAGACAACTTGTTGTATGCGGAACAAAGGGAACTGTGGAATTGAAGCCCCTTGAATGGGCGGGAGAAAATATTCCCGGTGTATTTCAACCACATACCACCGGTGTATTTGAGGCTTATGATGATGAAACAACCACTTGGCAAACACCTGGAAAGCGTTATGTTTCCGACTCTTTCGGAAGATATGATACAATGTTTCGTTCCTTTGCCGCTTACATAAAGGGCGAAAAGGAAAACCCATACACATATGAATATGAAAGAGGTCTCCATAAGCTTATATTAAAAGCCTGCGGAAAAGAGATATAAAAAGAAAGCGCAGATTCAGAATATCTTGAAAAAATAAACAAGGAGGAGTAAGAGAGTATGAAAGCAGTACTTGTAAATGATGACAGAAGTTTAAGATGGGACAATGTTCCCGACCCGCAGATTAAAAGCGAAGAAGTTCTCGTTGAAATTCATGCGGCGGCACTTAACCGTGCAGACCTCATGCAGAGAGAGGGAGATTATCCCCCACCGGCAGGCTGCCCCGAATGGATGGGACTTGAAATTGCCGGCGTAATCGTGGAAATGGGTGACGAGGCAAAGAAAAAATCCAACTGGAAAATCGGCGATAAGGTATGTGCTCTTCTCGGCGGCGGTGGATATGCCGAATATGCTGCCGTTAAGTACGATATGCTCATGCCTGTACCGAAGAACTGCTCAATGGAGGAGGCTGCGGCAATTCCTGAGGCATTTGCAACAGCATATTTGAATTTATTTATCGAGGGCAATATAAAGCCCGGCAACACTCTTCTTATGAACGCCGGAGCATCCGGACTTGCAAGCGTTATTATACCTATGGCAAAGGCGTTTGGTGTGAGAGTTATAACAACGGTTCTTTCTGACGAAATTGCAGCTTCCATAAAGCATCTCAATGCTGACAGAGTTGTTGTTACCACAAAAGAGGATATTGCTGAAGTGCTAAAAGAAGAACTCGCTAACGGAACATCAGTTGATGTTGCAATTGACTGCCTTGGCGGTGAGATTATGGGTAAATGCATACACTATCTCACACACGGTGCAAGATGGATTATGATTGCGGCTCTTGCAGGGCAAAAGACTGAAATAGACCTTAAAAATATTTATGTGAGAAATGTGCGTATTATAGGCAGCACACTGCGTTCAAGAACACCTGCAGTTAAGGCGCAAATCCTTTCCGAGCTGGTGGAAAAGGTATTCCCGAAAATTGAAAGCGGCGATGTTAAGCCTACAATCTATAAAACCCTTCCCATAACCGAGGCAGAAGCGGCACACGACATTCTTTACAGAGGTGAGAATGTGGGAAAGGTTGTGCTTAAAGTAAAATGAAGATAACCGCGGTAAAATATGCCGAATCGGTTTTGCCTGAAAGCTGGATATTTAAAAACGGAGACGCCCAAAAAAAGCTTCCCATTGTGTTTTTGATATATTTAATCAAAACGCAGGACAAATTGATTTTGGTTGATGCAGGCTGTGAATCAATGCCGGACTTTAATATGAAAAATTTTATCGGCCCTATAAAGGCGCTTGAAAATATCGGTGTTTGTGCAGATGATATTACAGATTTAATAATCACCCACTCACACCACGACCATATTGAGTGTGCAAGGTATTTTAAAAACGCCCTTATATATATTCAGCAAGATGAGTTTGAAATGGGCAGGCAGTACCTGAATGATTGTAAAAAAATCAAAACATTTGCTGATGAATACAGCGTTTGCAGTGATGTGAAAATTGTAAAAATCGGCGGGCACTCCAAGGGTTCTTGCGTGGTGGAAGCGCAAATCGGCGATAAAACATATGTTATCACAGGCGATGAATGCTACCATAAAAAATGTCTTGATGAGCATATTCTGAGCGGAGCACCGTACAACGAAGAAAAAAACCGTGAATTTATCGACAAATATAGCAGTGCCCGTTATGTGCCTCTTGTTTGTCACGACCCATATAATAATACACCTACCAAGGAAATGGCTGATATTATTTTCTTCGTGTAGCTCTCCCGTGTTTAATAATCTATGGAATAATCATCACCGGCGCCGCATCGAATTGCCCAGATGCGGCGCATTTTTCTATCTGCTGTAAATATGGTAAATGCACTTTCCTCACCTGAACCGCGGGTTTTATATTGTATTCTTCCGTTGTCGCACATGCCGCTGCCGAAGTTGTCACTTGCCGCTGCCGCAGCAGTGATTACACGGATACCGTCAATTTTTTGTGTACGGTCGGCATGCTCGTGTCCTGTAATGAAGGCAATCACATCCCCTGCTCCCTGATATGAAAAATCGCAGGCAATATCGTAAAATGCGCCATTCTTTTCGGCCTTGGCCTTATATGAGCCGCCCCGCTTAAAGGCGCAAAGAATTTCCCACAACGCCTCACCGCCAAATGGGCGGTCATACATGAGAGGCGTCGCTATGGGCATCGTATGTGATAAAATTACTACGGACCAATCCTTATGGGGAAGCTTCAAAGCCTCTGTTGCAAACCAGTTAAGCTGGCGGTTCCCGAAGGATAGGGATATTGGGTTCATGCCGGTTACAATGCCGTTTTCGTCAGTTTCATATGTTATGTCCATAGAGTCCAGATAAATTGCACGAAGCTTTTCCTTCGGAATATCATAATACCCATAGGCAGCATTGGGAGCCTCCTTGTCCCCGATAAAAATTTTATTATGCTCAAAAAGAAGGCCATGCAGCTCCCTATCGGAAATAACATTTTTCAAATCGCCGAAGGAATTATCGTCATGGTTTCCCTTTATAATCATTGTGGGAGGAACATTTCCGAGATTTTCCAGAGAAGCACGCATTTCCTTATGCTGTGCTACAGCACAAGCCTTTGTGGTACTTGAATTATTGCACAAATAATCCCCGCCCAGGCAGCAAAACGCAAGGGGAAACTGTTTGTTAATTTTTTTTGCCGCATACATGGCACGCTCTGTATAATCTATACAATTGTGAATATCAGTGATAAACGCAAATGATACTGTATTATCGTTTTTAATATTGTTCAGTCGGCTGACTGCCCCTTCAATCATTTCATCAACATATGCAGGTATAGGTCTTTTCATGCCTGTTCCCCCTCTATCAAAATTATGCCATTTATTATATAGCAATCAATGTATAATGTCAATTGCTTAAGCCATTAAAAAAGACAGTTAAAATTTAATGTCCAAAAAATGTGGACATTTGCTTGTCCGATTGACTTTAATATTGGCGTTTGATATAATCTTAAATATGATTTTTCACCTTTTTTGAAGGAGTGGTATAAAGTGTATTATTTTAAATATTACGCCATAGGACATTCATATTTAAAGCATGGCCCGTTCAAAGGTTGGCAGATCGAAGGTTCCTGGGGAATGGCGGCAAGCAAGAGCGAAAATGACTATTTTCACAAGTTTCAGGACATATTAACGGAAAATTTTGACTGCAAAGTAAGCTCCCTTGCTGAAAACCACGCTATGTATGAAAGATTGTGTGTTGAAGGCGTTACCGAAGAGGATTACAAAAGCTCTGAATATTATCATCATATGAAAGAGGTTATAACAACCTTTAAGCCCAACATTATTACCGTTTTTGTCGGCGGCGGAAACACTGTTGCCAATGATGAAAAATCGCTTACGCTTTTCTATGATGTTCTTTACAATATGATTTCCGAATACAAGCAGCCTGAAACGGTTGTGATTTGCCCGTGCCTGAATGAGCGTATTGCAAAAATTTGCATGCCTGTAATTAAAAAATATAATTTTATTGCGGCAGATGTTTCATTTATTCACAGCGACAGCTCAAGGGAAAATCCTTATTATGCTTTCAAGGATTATCCTGAATATGATGAGCTTGCCGCAGCAGGTGCCGCAGAATTCAGAACACATCCAAATGATTTGGGTCATTTTAAAATAGCAGAGTGCATTTTTGACTCTGCAAAGGAGGAAATATTAAAAAATATTCCTCAATGCAGCGGCAATGAAGCTTTTGAGTTTGATGAAAGCTTTACACTTGATAAAAATGAAGAAATAAGCATTTTCACATCCCCAAAGTTTTATGTGAATTTTGAAGGCTTTAATGTTACCCCCGGCAAGGATTGCGTTACATTCAGTTCTGCTCCCGGTACAGGCGCATCAGTTTCGGCAGATAATCTCAGCATCAATCCTGAATACAACAAGCTTTATGTGAAGCTTTCCGTTGACGGTCTTATTGACGGCAAGCAGCTTGAGCTTTCTTACTCTGCAGGCGGTGCTTCAAACAGTTTGTATTGTCCCATAGAGGACACTGCTATGCGTACATATGAGTTTGATTTATCAAATGTTAATGAAGAAATTTCTTCCTTTAGAATTTCTCCGAATATGGAGGATTGCTTACTGTGTATAAGCAGTCTGGTATTCTTAAAACACTGAGTCTGCACCCATTTATGCTAATTATTATATGATAGAATTTTTATGATAAGGAGACAACAGAAAGTTATGAGAGAGTTATATTCACCTAATACGGCAAATTATCCCCGTCTTAAGACAGATAAGTTTTTTGCCGACTACAACAACCTGTACAAATACAATGGCTTTATAGACGATGCCATAAGATACATTGAGGATTTTCAGCTCCTCGACAGTGAAATGTGGACACGCTTTGTTCAGCAGTTCCGTGAGGATTCCGATGCTGACTTCGGGTGGAGAGGCGAATACTGGGGAAAGATGATGCGCGGTGCATGCTTTACATATTCCTACACAAAAAATCCCGTGCTTTATAAGGAATTGACTAAAACCGTCTCTGATATGATGGACAGTGCTGACGAAAAAGGCAGAATAAGCTGCTACCCCGTTGATAGAGAATTTGGCGGCTGGGATATTTGGGAAAGAAAATATGTGCTTCTCGGTATGCAGTATTTCCTGGAAATATGTACTGACGAAAGCTTTTCAAAAAAGGTTATAGAAAGCATGTGCGGTCAGGTTGATTGCATTATGGAGAAAATCGGCGACCCTGAGGAGGGAAAAATAAAAATTACCTCCGCAACAAGGCATTGGAGAGGGCTTAACTCCTCTTCCCTTCTGGAGCCTATTGTAAGACTGTATAATATTACAGGTCGGCAGAAATATTTTGATTTTGCAACATATATCGTTGACTGCGGCGGAACAGAGGTTGCCAATATATTTGACCTGGCTTATGAGGACAAATTCAACCCCTATCAGTACCCCATAACAAAGGCATATGAAATGACCTCCTGTTTTGAAGGTCTCCTCGAATATTACAGAGTTACAGGTATTGAACGCCATAAAAAATCCGTTATCAATTTTGCAAACAAAATTTTAGAAACGGATTTCACAATAATCGGTTCAAGCGGATGTACACATGAGCTTTTTGACCACTCAAAGGTGCGCCAGGCAAACACCACAAACTATAAAACCGCTCAGGAAACCTGCGTAACCGTAACTCTCATGAAGTTCTTTTATCAACTTACACTTTTAACGGGAGACCCCAAATATGTTGATGCTTTTGAAACATCAATGTATAATGCATTCCTTGGTTCCATAAATACGGACAAAGTTGTTGAGAGATCGGAGCCTGATTGGTTGAAAGGGATTAAACATGTAATTGAACCCATGCCCTTTGACAGTTATAGTCCGCTGACTGCAGGCACAAGAGGTGTTATTATAGGCGGACTCAGGGTTATGTCCGACAACCACTATTACGGCTGCTGTGCATGTATCGGTGCTGCGGGAAATGGTCTTATTCCCAAAATGGCTTTGCTTACAACGGAAAAGGGATTTGCATTTAACCTTTTCATTGACGGAACAGTTAAATCAACTACGCCGGAAGGAAAGGAAATCACCTTTGAAACAAGCACAAAATACCCGGTTAGCGAAAATGTAAAAACTACACTTCACCTCAGCGGCAGTGAAAGCTTTGAGCTTCTTATCAGAAATCCTGAGTGGAGCAAGACAACAAAGCTCAGCGTAAATGGTGAGGAATATGAGGTAAATGATGGCTATATTTCCATTCAGAGAAATTGGGCAGATGGTGACGAAATTGAGCTTACTCTCGATATGAGAACAGAGGTTATCCGTCCTGTTCCCTATGGACATGAAATACTCATGAATAAGGTTATATGGGGCATTAACTATATGGTTCCCACTTATGATGAGGAGGATCCGCTGGCAAAGAAGCACATTGCACTTCGCCGTGGTCCCTTGGTGCTTGCTCAGGAAAACAGGCTTGGCTACAGCGTTGACACACCCATATCAGTTAAAATAAATGATGACGGGTATGTTGATGTGACTTTCCCTGAAAAGGATATTGCTCCTTATGAGCATATTATTGAAGTTTGCGTTCCCCTTGATGACGGAACACAAATGCATGTTACAGATTATGCTTCAGCAGGAAAGCTTTGGTCAAACGAAAGCAAAATGGCAGCATGGATGCTGACAAAATAAGTTAATTCGTTTGCCTGCAGGCAGCCATTTTAATAAATTTTAGTAGGCGGCAGGTTAAAAATTTTCCGGCCGCCTTTTTTCAGCAAGAAAATATATCCGGCGAAAATACAATAAGGAGATAAAAATGAACAGCACAGAAAATTTTAAGAATTTCCCCGATTCCATTACAGAACAGGGTAAATATATACCCTTTGACGGGCAGCTTCCCAATGTGCAAGTATCCGGCACATCGGAAATCACATCACTTGCAGTGGAGTATAAGCTGCTTGACAAGAATAACGATTTAATTATTGACAAACAAATTGACCGAATTGGAATACTTGTTCCGTTAAACGATGATTTTTTCGCAAAGAACACTGATGTTTCCTTTGTAAAGGTGAGAATATTCGTTGCAATACCTGACAGTATTGTAAAAAAAGATTCTGACGAGCACAGAATTTTATGCTATTTAAGGCACGCCGACCTAGATTTGACAAAGGGGGGTATTCAATATTTAGAAACCTCCGACATTGTTTTTTCATCATATTCAGGTTTGGTTGTGGGCTTCAACATACTCTATATACAACATTCAGACGGAACAAGGCATACGGGGAATTTCTGTGATTTACGCTACAACAGTGCACTGCTTCAAAATACAGTCTGTGATTTATCGGCAATATGTGAAAATGGATTTTTCACCAATGCAAATATTTACTATTCTTCATGTATTCAGGACATGTCAAAAGCATATGGCGTAAGTATTAAAGCCTTGGAAAAAGCTGATGAAATGCCTGCTGCTTATTCTGTTTTGGAATACTTTGAGCAGTCCTCTCCGGCTGACTCTTCAAAAAATGCCGGTGCCGCAGAGGTTTTAAAAACTGCTCCGTGTCAAAATCAGGTAGTAATATGCTGTACGGGCGATTCAGTTACGGAAGGTATGGCAACAAACGGAGCACATTATTCAAGATATGGTGAGGCGTCGTATCCGGCAAGGCTTTACACGCTTCTTAAAGACAACGGATATGAGAATGTCACGGTTATCAATCAGGGGCACGGCGGAGAAAGATGTGCTGAAATTGCAGTTCGTATCGGAGGATTTCCCTGCTATTTTTCAGAATCTGTTACAATTCCTGCCGACAACTCTAAGGTCAGCCTGGGTCAAATGACTGCAGAGGAAGGAAGAGCAACGGGAACTAAAATAAAAATCCCCTATAGTGACAAAAACGGCGAGGATTATTGTGTATATTTTACACAGACAAGCCATGACACCAATCCGTTGATAATTGACGGAATTGAATACAATTTATCTGTTGTAGATTCAACAAATTACATTAAAAAGGTTGTTTCTGACGGAGTGGAAACAACTATTCCAAAGGGTACACTTCTTTTTACAAATGACAATGTAAGCCCCGATGTTAATGTAATATACGGCGGCATCAATGACGGGCCGTCACTTACGCTGGAAAGGTGGATTGACACCATGAAGGCGTGCGGAGCAGTTAACGGAAACAAGTATATTATACTTGGCAGCACTCATGCCTTGTGGGAAAAATGGGCTGACTTAACGGGAACTGAGGAAGAAAAGTACGAAAAATACAAAAGGAAATGCATGGAGGCTTTCGGTGTTCACTTTATTGACCTCTATGACTGCTTTGCAAGGCACGCTCTTGACTACGCTTTATCGGCAGGATATTATTCCGATAAAACAGAAGCCGAGCTTGAAGATATGCGGACAAAATTATCCAATCACATTATTCCTGCGGAAATGACATTCAACGGAGAAGCCGAAGGAGATGTACATTTGTCGGAGGAAGGCTACCATGTTATTGCCATGCTTGTGTTTACAAGATTAAAGGCGCTTAACTACATATAAATTTCAAGCTCTGTAAAGTGACTGTGGATTTAAAAAGGAAAAAATTATGGAGGATATAATTATGATAAACTATGATAAAGAGAGCAGGAGCTTTTCAATACAAACAAAAAATACCTCATATTTTATGAGAATTGATGATATGGGGTATCTCAGGAACTTATACTACGGTGAAAAAATAGCGCATGTACAGGATACATGTATGGAACTTAAAAATATGAGGGCATTTGAAGAGTTATCGGCTTCTTTGCCTTTTCGCGGTGAATATCTTTCAAAGGAGAGCTATATATATAACGAGCCCTGCATAAGTGTAGAATTCTCTGACGGCGTAAGGGATTTAAAGCTTGTATATAAGAGCCATGAAATTAAAGAGCTGCCGGGCGGTGCCACCCTCTCCATTACACTTAAGGATATTTATTACAGCTTTGAGGTTATACTTAACTATACCGTGTACAAGGATTTGGATATTATAAATAAAAATGCAGTTGCGGTAAACTTATCGGATAAGCCCGTTATAATAAATAAAATTAAATCGGGTTCAATGTATCCTGAGTGGAAAAAGGATATGCGTGTAATGCATATGGCAGGCACCTGGGCAAGTGAATATCAAAGGAAATTTACAAATCTTAACCAAGGCAAATTTGTAATTGAAAATACCCGTGGCGTATCTTCAGGCCCTCACCATGTGCCGTTTTTTGCAATAGATGACAAAAACACCAATGAAACAGGCGGGAATGTGTGGTACGGCTTACTTCATTGGAGTGGGAATTTCCGCATAGATATTGAGCACAATTTTGACGACCAGGTAATGGTAAGTGCAGGAATTAACGATTACGACACGCAAATCACCTTAGGCAGCGGAGAAAAATTTGAGACGCCCCTTTTCACAGTGGGCTACACCAATAAAGGGTATGAAGAAATGACCCGTACTCTTTATGATTATCAGTATGATATTCTTTCACCAAGGCGAGTGAAAAACATATTCCCGATTATATATAATAGCTGGTATCCTTATGAATTTGATATTGATGAACAAAAGTGCATATCCTTTGTGGATAAGGCAAGCGCTATCGGTGCAGAGCTTTTTGTAATTGATGACGGTTGGTTCGGCAGACGGGATAACAACTATGATGACGGTTTGGGTGACTGGTACTGTAATAAGGATAAGTTCCCCAACGGGCTGAAGCCTGTTGCGGACAAGGCTCACAAATGCAATATGAAATTCGGTCTGTGGGTAGAGCCTGAAATGATAAACAAAAAATCAGACCTGTACAAAAAACACCCCGAATGGGTGCTGCACTATCCCACAAGAGAGATAACGGAAATGAGAAACCAGTATGTACTTAATCTTGCCCGTGACGATGTTCGTGAATTTGTCTGGGAAACCGTAGACAGGATTATATCTGAATTTAATCTTGATTATCTTAAGTGGGATATGAACAGATATATTAACGAAGCAGACCCTGCCGATAAAGAAATGTATGTAAAGTACATAAAAAATCTTTATGAGGTTTGGAGAAGAATAAACGAAAAATATCCTGATTTGCTTCTTGAAAACTGTGCCCACGGCGGTGCAAGAGCTGACTATGGCATGGCAAAATTCAGTGACAGAATTAACAGAAGTGATAACTCTGACCCTGTAGATGTACTTAAGCTTCACGAAGGCTTTTCAACCTTTATTCTTCCCAGATTTGCAGGCGGTGCGGGAAACATTGCCTCCCTTCCCACCATGAACGGAAGGAAAAATATACCCCTGCAATACAGGGCACATCTTGGAATGACAGGCTCAATGAGCGTGGGAATAAATTTGCTTAAGTCAAATGAAAAGGAGCTTAGTGAGCTGAAGGAATATATAAGTCAGTATAAGGAAATCAGGCATATAACACAAAACGCCTACTTTTATAAATTGTCCTCCGCAACAGAAACTCCCGTTGCGGCATGGGAATATCTTGACCGTAATAAAAAAGCGGCAGTTGTATTTGTGTTCGCAAACGGTATGAATTTCAAAAGTACCTTCGGAAGAATTAAGCTGCGCAATCTCATCAATGACAAGCTTTATCATGTTACAAGCAGTCAAACTGATAATTCTGCTTCTATTGATGCTTTTATCCACGGCGATGCTCTTATGAATGTCGGAATACGCATAGAGCCAATGGGAGATTACTTCAGTCAGGTTATTAAAATCGAAGAAGTATGATTGTTGGATAGGTATTATTTACATTTTAAAATGAAATCCAAACAAGTTTGGATGAAATCCGTCTTTTATTTGCCGCAGGCGACTTCATTCATTGCAAAAATCCTTTCTTAATGAATGATGAATATTGAATAATTAATAATGAATAATACAAAACAAAAATCCCATCTTACGATAGGATTTTTGTTTTGGAAGAGCCGAACGGTTTAGATATCCGATGAAAATCGGATTTATTTGCCCTGCAAGCCTTTGTAAGATAAGGCTTTCGAATTTTTGCCTTTCTTTCCAAAATCACCACATATTCTTATTCTTTCGATATCAGTACTTTCCAGATATCATTAATTATACTCCCAAATAATTTTGTTATCCTTGACAGCCTTTTGTCTGAAATATATTCTATTAATTGTTGCATTATTTGTGACATTATTGGTGATATCCTTTATCCATATAAAAGTTTATATTAAAGTATCTCCTTCCAATTTTCAGGAAATCCCATCGCCTCAATCTTTACATGGGAATATTTATCAAGTAGGTTTTCAACCAAGTCAACAAAATCCTTCCAATGTCTGTCATTTGGTAAAACATGCTTCAGACAAAGCAGCGTTGCAAATACTCTCATACTGCTTATGCCCTGTTTGCTGTACTGTTTATATAATGCCGGAGTTTTTGCAAGCTTTACATTATATAGTCTGCCATAGTGCGCACATATATTTCTTACAAAGGCTATATGCTCAATCCAGCTTTCCAAGTATGTATATCCCACTCCGTATGTTTGGGCAATTGCTTTTTTATCTTCACTCTTCATATTTTTATAAAACTTTGACAAAGTTCCAAAGCTGAATAATTCAACAATTGCATATAGCGGAAGTTTTCCTGTTTCATAATTGTTTTGGAAGTTCTTCACGAAAGGAGCCTTTCGATTTCTCGTTACTTCCTCTTCTACATCTTTTAAGAATCCTGCATGGTATGTTGCATCTTGGAAATTGGAAGCATCTTCGTATCCGAATATACCATATTTACATGAAAAGTAATTCGAGATTCTGCAACGAAGATTGATTTCTACCTTTTCGACCTGGGCAAATATTGCCTGTCTGAAATTAGCATTGAATAAATACAATTCTTTTATTTCGTCAAAGGTTACACCTTCATTGTATATATCATTTCTCTTTTTCAGTCCGATACTAAATCCTTTTATCAACCTGAAATATGATATGTCATTCAAAAAATCTTTCACTTCATCTTCATTATCAATTATGAGTCCAAGATTTTTCAAGTTTTCTATCTGCTCTTCTACAGTCATTGGCGGCTGATGCTTCTTTAGTTCCATAGTTTCCACTTCCGTATAAATTAAATGACCCGACGTGGTCCGCATCGTTGAGAGGCGTGTCGGGTTCTGTTGATATTATTATACGCTAAAATTACGAATTTGTCAATACAATTTGCGCTTTTATAAAATTCTCTGTTAGCCTGACGGTGCCAATTTGAACCCGCCTTAAATGGCGAAATTTAGGTATCTTTTGGCTTGTCGTCTTTGAAAGGCGCCAGCCTTT
>JAXJXW010000126.1:0-7720 GCA_036307325.1 Clostridia bacterium | reverse complement strand
CGGAAAAAAGGTTAAAATCAAAAAAAAGTTTGCAGATGTTATTGAAAGCTCAATGAAGCAGGATGTAAAAACTGCAAGATTGATGGATGCAAAATCAGGAGAATTTTTTGCCGAAGCAGCCGCCAGAAATATTTAAGGAGGGGTTATTTTGGCAAGCTTTAATCTTGGGCAAATAATAGGAAAAACAGGTGCAAAGGGCGATACCGGAGAAAAAGGTGAAAAAGGAGACAGGGGAGAAAAAGGTGCAGACGGCTGTACCCCCGTATTTTCCGTGGGAACAACACAGACCATCTCTCCCCAGCAAGGCGCAAGGGTGGAAATAAACAATGAAAATCCGCAAAACCCCGTGCTGAATTTCTATATTCCGAAAGGAAGTGACGGTGCCTCTGCCGTAGGCGATATGCAATCGGCAATTTATGATACGGAAAATAAGAAAACCGATATTTTCAAATTTGTGGAGCAATCCCTTTCGGCGTATCTTAAACAAAGCGGAGGCAAGCTTACGGGTGAGCTGAGTGCATATTCAGCTGACATTTCATCAAGCTGCGTACGAAATATTTGCATAGCCTCGTCTCTTCCGACAACGGCAAAAAACGGAGATATTTGCTTTTGCAAAAAGAAAACAAATACACTTCAATTGTCCGAATGTGAAATAGGAAATACAATTCTTATAAAAGAAAACGGCAAAAATGTGGAATATATCCTTGCAGACAAGGATTTTCACATATCGGGCGGTGTTACGCTTATAAGAAAGTGCCTGGTTTCCGAAAAAACCATGTTTGACCGAGGCTCCAATGTTTTATACAACATGTCATCTGTGGATTTGCTTCACACATGTATTCACGAAAAGAAGTTTTCCGATTATGTTCGTAAAAATCTATTAAATGTGACCGTAGATACAAATGTAAAACGGAAGGTGTTTTCCATTTCGTTTTCAGAGTCGTCTTCAATTTCATATTTGAAAACGAACAGTATAACAGCAAAAATAGAAAACAGCAGCAGCTACGGAAGCTATTGGACCCGTACTAAGAGTACGGCAGGCAGTGCATATGCCATAGGTGACAACGGGGGCAAAAGCGCATTTACCGCAAGCAGTGCCCTCTATACAAGACCTGTAATCGTACTGCCCGGTAGCTTAGGCGTTACCAATGCACAGTCTGACTCCGCAGCCGCATATGAGATAAGCGAGGGAGAAAGCGGAATATATGTGTATAACGCAGGTCAGTGGGAGGAGTGTTTAATCTAATGGCTACCATAAACACGGCTATTGAAAGAGCCTCAAAAATCCGCCCCGATGCCTTTGATGATGAAATAAAGGCCTCATGGATAAGTGAGCTGGATGGAAAAATAATGGGTGAAACCATGAGAAAAACGGACTTTCTGCCATATGAATTTCCGAAAGACGGCAACAAACCACTCCTTGTTAAGCCGCCGTTTGACAATATTTATGAATTGTATATTGTGGCAATGTGTGATTTCTTTTGCGGAGAGCTTGCAAATTACAGTGCATCGTCTGTTGTTTTTGAAAGAGCCTATGAAGAATTCAGGAAGGATTACATAAGAAATAATATGCCGCCTCAGGGCAATATTGTTTTGTAGAGAGGTGAAAGTATGAAACTACCGAAAATATCCGTAAAAAATAAATATACAAGACAAATTTTAAGCTTTGGCGGACTTAATACCACAGAAAATTATTCAGACGGTGAATTTTGCAAGTGCTACGGAATATCTCACTTAAGATTTCCTATGATAACCCAGCGGCAGCGCATGGTGAAATCGGGCGATTTTATATCGCCCGAAGCCGCTGCATTTGAAAATAAAGAGTGTGTGGCGGACTCAGGCAAGCTCTATTATGACAAAAAAGCAGTTGCGGAAATTTCAGAGGGTGACAAGCAGATTGCTCTTATGAACGGATATGTATTGGTTTTCCCCGACAAAATTTACTATGATACAAAAAGCGGAGAAACAGGGAAGCTGGATTATGGATTCAATTTCAGCAAAATAACGGTGACCTTTACTGAAAATTCAATCACCGTGCCTGAGACAAACTATATTCAGGTGCAGAGTAAGGTAACAGATGTACTGGGCGGTGATGATGAGATTATGACATATTCGGAGGTAACCGCAGAAAACGGAAAGTTCACTTTTTCGGGATATAGTGCAAAAAAGGCTTCTCAGCTTACAGTAAATACAATCTACAGATATAACTGTAAGGAAAACGAGTATAAAAAGGTAAAGAGCATTGCAGTCAGCGAAAATACATATACCATTTCAAGTACTTTAATCAAACTTGAAAACAACCTGGAAAATGTTTTTTCAGGTCTGCGTGAAGGTGACTGTGTGGAAATAAGCGGCTGCAAAACAAATAAGGGGAATAATAAAACGGCGGTGATAAAGGAAATAGACGAAAACACCTTGTCTTTTGATGATTTGACCTTTACGGAGGGAACGGAAAGCACCGTGGTTATAAAAAGAAAAATTCCTGATTTTTCATGTGTGTGCTCCTATAACAACAGACTTTGGGGATGTGAAGGGAACACAATATACGCCTCTAAGCTGGGCGACCCGTTTAACTTTTTTTACTACAACGGTCTTTCAACAGACAGCTTCAGCGTAGCTTCAAATACTGCAGGAGATTTTACCGCCGTTGTTTCATACGGAAGCTACCTGATTTTCTATAAGGAAAATAACTGCTATAAGCTTTACGGAACACGCCCTTCAAATTTTCAGCTTGTGGAGAGTCTTGCAGGCGGCGTCAAAAAGGAGGACAGAAAAAGCATTGCCGTAATGGGAAACAGAATTTTTTATAAAGGAATTGACGGCGTATATGTTTTTTACGGTGGCGCAGCCCAGAGAATTTCTGAAAAAATAGATACAACAAATATGGAAAATGCCTGCGGCGGAGCAGATGGATTTTTCTATTATTTGGCGGCAGACACCCAAAACGGGCGGCTTTTATATGTGTATGACCCGCAGCGAGGACTGTGGAGCATTGCAGGAGAAACAACTGCAAAGAATTTTGCCTTTTATTCGGGAAAACTTCACGCTCTTTGTGATGACGGACTCTTTTCCATTGAAAGAGAGGAAGATGAAAACTGCAGCTGGAGCTTTACAATGTGCCCCATAAACGAAAAATATCACCGCACAAAGTCTTACAGTGCTTTTTATATTTGTGCAGCGCTCAGCGAAAATTCCTACATACAGGTTGATGCGAAAATTGATAATGAGCCTTACAGATGTGCCGGGATTGTGCGCTCGGTAAGGGCAAAGCAAATCAGAATACCGGTGCATATCAGAAGCTGCAGTGAAATAAGTCTCAGAATATCGGGCAGGGGAAAATGTGTTATAGAATCTATCGTGCGTGAATTTTCAGCAAATTAAAGAGGGGGTGATTAAAATGTTTCAACAGCTTTTGGACTTATCCGGCAAAAGTGAAGCAGAAGCAATTAAAATTATTGAAAATCATCTGCGGGCAGGTCAGGAGGAGCTGGAATATATTTTAACACATCTTGACAGTTCAAATATTATTGAAATAGATACAAAAAAAACAAGAATTTATGAGGGGGAAGATAATGAGCTACAATAAAGACACAGATTACCAGGCAAAAATTAACGAAGCCGTCAGTGCAGGAGACTATAAAAAAGCGGCAGAATATGAGCAAAGCCGTAATGAAAAAATTGACGGCGAAAATCTCAGCTATCAAAAAACAAACAATTATGCAGGCTGGACTGAAAAAACCGACTATGCGGCAGATATTCAAAAGCAAATTGCAAGCGGAGCAAGCAGAAGCGCTGTTGCAGACAACCTGGAAAAGAGAGTTAAAAAGGCAAGCAGCACAATAGGAATGGAAAAATATGCTTATGACGATACCTATAATGCCGCAATTGAGTACATTATGGGGTCGGGGGGATTTTCCTACGAAAAAGATGCGCCAAAATATCAAAATAAGTATGATGACTATACACAAAGGCTGCTTAAAGAATTGACGAACAGGGAAAGCTTCAGCTACAATCCCTATGAAGATGATTTGTATAAGTATTACCGTGACGAATACATTAAGGCAGGAAACCGTGCAATGGAGGATTCCTTGGGCAAGCTTTCGGCAAATACGGGCGGTGTTGCAAGCAGCTATGCGGCAAATGCGGCAGGTCAGGCATTTAACTACTACAACACCCAGCTTTCGCAGATTATTCCTGAACTTTACAAGCTGCATTATGATGAATATCTTGACGATGTTGAAGACGATTACAACAGACTGAATGCTTTGATGAAGCTTTCAGACTCTCAGTATGAGCAGTATCTGAATCAGCTTTCAGCCTATCAGAAGGATCGGGATTTCAGCTATGGAGTATATTCCGATATGCTTGCGCGTGAGGACAGGCTTCTTGAAAATAACCGCAGCTATGAATTATCGCTCAAAGAGCTTGCCGAAGAGGCTGAGCAAAACAGCTTTGAGAGAAGTCAAAAGGAATATGAAAATATGCTGGAGGAAAAGCGCTATAATGACAAACTGGCTTTGGAGGAAAAGCAATATAATGAAAAGATGGCGCTTGAAAAATGGGATACGCTTGGTTATCTTGACCGTGCAAGTGCGGATATTTTAGGGCTTCCGTACGGCACAAGAACAAGTGATTATGACTACAAGCAGGCTCAGAAATACAAAATATACAGTAAATAATTTCAGAAAAGTGGCAAAATAAATTACTTGCCAATCCAATAAGTTTGATATATAATATAAATTATGTAACTTAAAGAAGGGTTGGCGAATAAAATGTATGAAATTGCAGAAAAGACAATGCTTAATCCAACCGTAGCCAAAATGGTTGTAAAAGCACCGCTTATTGCTAAAAAGGCAGAGCCGGGTCAATTTATAATTTTACGCGCAACTGAAAACGGAGAACGCATTCCGCTGACTATTGCCGATTACGATCGTGAAAACGGAAATGTAACTATCATTTTTCAGATTGTAGGAAGAGCTACCATGGAATTGAATGCTCTTAATAAGGGTGATTTCATTCCTGATTTTGTGGGTCCTCTTGGAACGCCTAGCGAAGTGGGGCATCAAAAAAAGGTTTGCGTTGTAGGCGGAGGCGTCGGATGTGCAATTGCATACCCCGTAGCAAAAAAGCTTCACAACTGCGGTTGTGAGGTACATACGGTTGCAGGCTTCAGAAATAAGGAGCTTGTTATTCTTGAAAAGGAATTCGGCGCTGTAAGCGATACCTTAAAAATTATGACAGATGACGGTTCTTACGGCGAAAAAGGGCTTGTAACCAAGGCTCTTGAAGATTTAATTCTTAACGGTAACGAATATGATGAGGTTATCACAATCGGTCCTTTGATTATGATGAAGTTCGTTTGTGAGGTAACAAAAAAATACAATATTAAAACAACTGTTTCCATGAATCCCATTATGATTGACGGAACGGGAATGTGCGGCGGCTGCCGCCTTACAGTGGGCGGAGAAACAAAGTTTGCCTGCGTTGACGGCCCTGATTTTGACGGACATCTTGTTGATTTTGATGAAGCTATGAGCCGTAGCTCCATGTATAAGGATTTTGAAAAGAGAGAGCGCGAGGAATCGTGCAATCTTTTAAATAAGGAGGTACGGTAAAATGGATAGAAATATGAGCATGGAAAAATGTCCTATGCCTTCTCAGTCTCCTGAGGTGCGCAGAAGAAATTTTGATGAGGTTGCAACCGGTTATACCTTTGAAATGGCAGTTAATGAGGCAAAAAGATGCCTTAACTGTAAGAATAAACCCTGCCAGAGCAAATGCCCCGTGGCAATAGATATTCCTGCATTTATTGAAAAGGTGGCACAGGGTGATATGGAGGGTGCTTTTGAGGTTATTTCTCAGTCAAGTGCGCTTCCCGCCGTTTGCGGAAGAGTTTGCCCTCAGGAATCTCAGTGTGAAAGCCGTTGCGTAAGGGGAATTAAGGGCGAAAGTGTGGCAATAGGAAGATTGGAGCGTTTTGTTGCAGATTATCACCGTGAACACGCAGAAGAAAATGTGAAGAAGCCTGAATCTAACGGCCATCGTGTAGCAATAGTGGGTGCAGGCCCGTCAGGTCTTACAGCCGCAGGTGACCTTGCAAAGCTTGGCTATGAAGTAACGGTTTTTGAAGCTTTGCATACGGCCGGCGGTGTTCTGGTTTACGGCATTCCCGAATTCAGACTTCCCAAGGCAATCGTTAAAAATGAGATTGATAAGCTTGAAAAGATGGGTGTTAAAATAGAAACCAATATGGTAATAGGAAAGGTTATCACCGTTGACGAGCTTTTTGATGACGGATTTGAAGCCGTATATATTGCCAGCGGAGCAGGTCTTCCAAGGTTCATGAATATACCCGGCGAGGGACTTAAGGGCGTTTACAGTGCCAATGAGTATCTTACCCGTGTAAATCTTATGAAGGCATATCTTCCCGATTCCACAACACCAATCAAAAAGAGCAGGCGTGTTGCAGTTGTAGGCGGCGGCAATGTTGCCATGGATGCGGCAAGAAGTGCCATGCGCCTCGGTGCAGAGGAAGTGTATATCGTGTATCGCCGCGGTATGGAGGAGCTTCCTGCCAGACTTGAAGAAATAGAGCATGCACAGGAGGAAGGTATTGTATTTAAAACGCTTACCAACCCCGTAGAAATATTGGGTGATGAAACAGGCTCTGTCCGTGCAATCAAATGCGTGGAAATGGAGCTGGGTGCTCCCGACGAAAGCGGCCGCCGCAAGCCTGTTGTAAAGGAAAACAGTGAATTTGAAATAGAACTTGATACCGTTATAATGTCTATCGGAACAAGCCCGAATCCCTTGATAAGAACAACAACGCCCGGTCTTGAAACCAATAAACACGGCTGTATTATTACAGACGGTGATGATGGAAAAACCACTCGTCAAGGAGTTTATGCCGGCGGTGACGCAGTTACCGGTGCGGCAACCGTTATTCTTGCAATGGGTGCAGGAAAGCAAGCTGCAAAAGCCATTGATGAATATATTAAACAAAAATAAAACTAAATAACCAAAAAGCCCTATGCATTTTGCACGGGGCTTTTTTATTTGTAAAGGAGGCTGAAATGGAAAATTTAATAATAAAAATATGTGGTTCCTTCGTATCTAAAAACGGGAAAAATGCAGGATGTCAGGGAAGCGGAAGCGTAAAGAACATAGTTTTTGAATTTGATGAAAGCTGGGCAGGATATCAAAAAAGAATTATATGGCGTGACGCAAAAGGAGAAAATGCAGTTTCCGTGCTGCTGACTGAACCTCTTGGCTCGGACAGCCTTGTGTATTCAAGTATTATCCCTTCCGAAGCACTGCAATATAGCGGTTGGTGCAGCTTTACTGCCGAAGGATATAATATAAATGAGGAAACAAATGTTAAAAAAGCGGCTTCAGATAAGCTTTTTGTGGATTATTCCGAATCAATATCGTCTATTGCAGAGCCTACTCCCGGCGAGATTGTACAAATAAGAAATGAAATGAAGGGGATAACATCACAGGTTGAAGAGCTTTTAAATAACAAAATAGCAGATATAAAGGAATATCACGAAAATGAAAGAGATTGGGGAAATTTTGACTCCGCAAAATTGTATAAAGAGGGAAATAAGGTTTTCTACAATGGCAGAAGCTATGTCTGTGCAAAAGGCTGCTGCGGAATTTCACCTGAAAATACACAGTATTGGACTATAATTTCAGACAGAGGTGAAAAGGGTGATAAGGG
>JAXJXW010000125.1:0-4973 GCA_036307325.1 Clostridia bacterium | reverse complement strand
CGGAAAAATAAAAAGCGGGCGATTCACTAAATCGCCCGACAATGCACAGAACGCCAGAATTGTACGGGTGATTCATGAATCGCCCGTACAATTCTGGCGTTCTGTGCATTTTTCTGAAGCCCCTTTTTTGTTAAGGCAATCATGGCAGCAGCCCATACACATCTGCCCTCTTTTTTTTGCCTTATAAATACATCTCCCTGCCGCACACACGGCAAGAAGGATAATTAAAATTATAAATAAATCTGCCATTTAATTACCTCCTTCGGGCATTTAATTTCTTTTAAATAACCTTTTTTAAAAATTTAACAACGGCATCTATATAAGCCTCCTGACCTGCTATAAAGCTCAGTGCGTGACCTGCTTTGGGAATTATACACAATTCTTTTTGCCCCGTGCAAGCGTTAAAGTTATCTACACTCATTTCGCAGGGAACAAATCTGTCATCATCACCGTGAATAAACAAAACAGGTATCTTGTTGTTTTTCAAAGCTTCCTTTGCAGATGCACACTCTAAATCAAATTTTCCAAACAATTTTGCGCCCAGCTTTACAAATCGGTACAGAGGAAATTCGGGGTATTTTAAATCACGCATAACCTTGCGGATGATTTCAGAGGGTGAACTGTATCCGCAATCGGCAATGATTCCCTTTACATTATACGGCAAATCAAGTGCCGATGCCATAAGCACGCTGGCAGCTCCCATTGAAATTCCCACCAGAATAATTTTTGTGTTTTCTCCGCAACGGTCAACAATATATTTTGACCAGGCAAGGCAGTCGTATCTTTCAAGTATTCCAAAGCTGAGGCATCTCCCCTCACTTTCCCCATGGGCACGCTGATCTACAAGCAGCACATTATATCCCATATCGACCGCCAATTTTAATCCGCCGCTGAAATCCTTTAAGGGGTGGCTTCGGTACCCGTGAAACATAATTTGAACAGGCGCATTTTTTGTTGTTTCATAATACCTGCCGTGCAAGAGAAAATTATCGTGACTTTTTATAAAAACATCTTCACACTTTATTTTCCGCGCAGTATCTATCATAGAAGTAATAATATCTTTTACCCTTTCATATTGCTCGCTTGAAGGAAATTTGTACGGTGATTTTATTTTTTCCTTATCAACTGTAAAAACCTTCTTATAGCATAGAAACGCAATAAAAACAGTAATTATCATAAGAACAAAAGCCGCAATGAGAATTTTAACATATATCACAAATATCACCTGTAAAATCAAGTCTGTTAATATATTATACCCCAATTTGATAATAACAATAATATGATTTATTGTCAAGGCAGAAAACAGTGAATAATATGTGCCGTAAAAAAGACCTCCCAATCATCAGATTTTGGTCTGACTTTCGGGAGATCTTTTCAGTTTTTGTATTTAATTTACTTTCTCTGCAAAAGATGAATGCCAAATCCACCGTATTCCTCAGCAAGATAGATAAACTTTCTTGTGCCGTCATCATTATACATGGCAGTTTCTTCATTGAATTTAACGCCCTTTTTGGAAAGGTGATATACTGCACGGTCAACACTGTTTGTAAGAACTGCAATATGTCCGCATGTTCCGGGGCCCATGCTCTTCATAACCTCAAAGCCGCTGCCTACGAACATACCCTTGTCACTTTCTCTTTCAATGCTCTTACCCATAAATAGCGAAAGCATTTCTGCCGTCTTTTTAGCTTCTTCGGCATTTTCATGATTGATTCCGATATGCCCGATTTCAAGGTCAAGCATTTTATCAACTGCCTGCTTTGTAAGCTTTGTTACCTCTTCCCAATTATCGTTATCTATGTAGCTTTCCTTTACCATGAAGCTTCCGCCGCAAGCAAGGATTTTGCCGTTTTTAAGGTAATTGTTCATATTGTCAAGGCTTACTCCGCCTGTGGGCATAAATTTAACATTTCCGTAAGGAGCAGACATTGCCTTAATCTTATCAAGGCCGCCGCTTTGCTCAGCAGGGAAAAACTTAACAACCTTAAGGCCAAGCTCCAGAGCCTGCTCAATTTCGGAAGGAGTTGTGCAGCCGGGAAGGGGCGTTACACCTTTATCAATGCACCACTTTACAACCTTGGGGTTAAATCCGGGGCTTACAATAAATTTTGCACCTGCGTCAAGAGCACGCTGAGCCTGTTCTGTTGTGAGAACGGTACCTGCACCCACAATCATATCGGGAAATGCTTTTGTAATTGCACGGATAGCTTCTTCAGCAGCATCTGTTCTGAAGGTTACCTCTGCCGCTGCAAGGCCGCCGTTAATAAGAGCCTGTGCAAGCGGAACTGCTTTAGCTGCATCATTTATTTTTATAACGGGAATGACACCAATATTAGAAATCTCTTTTAACATATCCATTTTTTATCTCCATTCCGCCGCAATGCCTGCGGCATATATTATACCCTTGTCCACAAATATTTATCTTTGAACACGGCCGCTGCCGTCACCGCCAACGAGAGATTCAACCTCACTGCGTGTTACAATATTCATGTCACCGGGAATAGTGTGCTTAAGAGCTGATGCAGCAACGCCGAATTCAAGTGCGCTCTTGAAATCCTTGCCATCAAGCATACCGCAGATTACGCCGCCTGCAAAGCTGTCACCGCCGCCTACTCTGTCAACGATTGGGTGAATTCTGTATTCCTTTGAATGATAAAATTCCTTTGTATCTCTTGAATAAATGCATGCAGACCATCCGTTATCGGAAGCTGAGTGAGAAACACGCAGAGAAGAAATAACATATTCAAAATTAAACTTTTCAACCATCTGCTCAAAAATGCTCTTATAGCCTGCAAGCTCCAACTCTCCGCTTGTTACATCGGTTTCGCCCGGTTTGAAGCCCAGCACCTTTTCAGCATCTTCCTCGTTGCCAATACACACATCAACATATTTCATAAGACTTGTCATAATGCGCTGTGCCTTTTCGCTTGACCAGAGTTTTTTTCTGAAGTTAAGGTCGCAGGAAACCTTTACACCCTTAGCCTTTGCAGCCTTAAGAGCCTCCTCTGTAAGCTCTGCGGCACTATCTGAAATTGCAGGTGTAATACCTGTAAAGTGGAACCAGTCGCACCCGTCAAAAATCTTATCAAAGTCAAAATCTGATTTAGCGGCCGTTGCAATGGAGGAATTAGCTCTGTCGTAAACCACATTTGAAGCTCTCATTGAAGCGCCCGTCTCAAGAAAATATATACCCAGTCTTTCGCCGCCGCGGGCAATGTTATGGGTTTCAACATTCATTTTGCGAAGAGCTGCCACTGCACATTCTCCAATGGGATTTGAAGGAACCTTTGTTACAAATTCAGCCTCATGGCCGTAGTTTGCAAGAGAAACCGCAACATTGGCTTCCCCGCCGCCGTAGCAAACATCAAACTCGTCTGCCTGTAAAAATCTTTCATTGTTGGGTGTTGAAAGGCGAAGCATTATTTCGCCCATAGTAACAACCTTTGCCATTTTTATCTCTCCTCTGACAATAATATATTTGACATTTTTTTAACTTAATTATATAATAACACCGTACCTATTTTATTGCATCAATTATTTTTGGTAAATTGTCAAATATATTATGTTATTAAGGGGATGAAGCAGGTGTCTGTACAGATTAAAAGAGATCACGAAAACGGACTTTTGCGTGTTTTTTATTCTGCGGTTGACGATAAATACAGTTCGTTTGACGAGCATCACCATACTGCCTGTGAAATAACCATGGTTCTTTCGGGCTGCGGCATATATGCCGCCAAGTCGGCGGAATTTGATTTTAAAAAGGGTGATGTTTTCTTTTTCAGCACAGATGAAATACATTGGATAAAAAAGCTTAACGAGCCTGCAACATTTTTAAACATTCACTTTGAACCTCGTTTTATTTGGTCAGATACCTTCGGCATTTCAAATGCTGGGCTTATCAAAATCTTTTTCAACCGAAAGGGCATCCCCTTAAACAAGCTTAACACAAGCGGCGAAAGCATAAGTACCATACAAAAGCTGATTTTTGATATTGATAATGAAATATCTTCAAAAAAAGCCGAATACGCCACTATGGTTAAAATTCATCTTGTGAATATACTGATTGAAATGATACGCTCCTATGACGGCAAGCTTGATGAGCTTGATATTTCAAGCAATTCCCAAGCCCTTCGTTCCATTGAGAATGCAATTAACTACATAGACTCAAACCTTGAATCGGATATAACCCTTGACGCACTTTCTGACGCCGCACATATGAGTAAGACTTACTTTTGCAGTCAGTTTAAAAAGCTAAACGGAATTTCGCCTTGGGAATATATAACCATTAAGCGCATTGAGCGCTCTATTATGCTTATGGAATCAACAAATCTTACCAAGCTTGAAATTGCCATAAAATGCGGTTATAATAATACATCGAACTTTTACCACGCCTTTAAACGGGTAACCGGGAAATCTCCCCGTGACTATAAAAGGTTTTAGCCTATTTTTTCACGAAGGGCAGATAAAACCTTCTTTTCTATTCTTGAAATCTGTACCTGGCTCAAGCCCAGTATTCTTGCAACCTCGCTTTGTGTTTTTTCCTTGAAAAATCTCAGCATAAGAATCTGCCTGTCACGCACGGGCAGTTTTTTTATTTCTTCCTTCAGACTTACGGAATTTATTATTTTCTCCTCTCCGGAGGATTCACGGCACAGCTTGTCTATCAATAAGACGGGAGTATTTGAATCGTCGCTTACCGATTTATAGATTGATTCCGGCGGCATTGTTGCTTCAAGGGCAAGGGCTATTTCGGATGGCTCGCACCCTAAAGCTTCGGCTATTTCGCCCAGGGTTGCATCGCTTCCTTTTTCCTTTGCAATTTTTTCCCCTGCCTGTTTTGCACGCAAAGCCGTTTCCTTCAAAGAACGGCTTACCTTTATTATTCCGTCATCACGCAGAAACCTTCTTATTTCACCTATTATCATGGGCACGGCATATGTGGAAAATTCCACATCAAAAGAAATATCAAATTT
>JAXJXW010000124.1:0-8357 GCA_036307325.1 Clostridia bacterium | reverse complement strand
TTCCCCTTTGCGGTAATGCATATATAGTCACCCTTGGCAGGCGCAACATAATCTATATTTTCATTGGCGGCAAATATGGCGTACCTGATATTTTGCTCATTAAGGGTTTCCCCAAGCTCAATTTCGGAAATAAGCCTTTCAATAACCATTGCCGCCTTTTCAGGCTCATCACCGATTATTTTAATCTGCGTATCACGATTGGTTATCCGTACATTCATTTCCCGTTCAATCAATTTTACATTTGCGTCAAAGCTGCCGAAGAGTGCCATAACGGTGTCAATGCTTCCGGCTTCAATTATTTTATCCATCTTGTTCTCCTCTTTTGATATTTTCTTTATCTGGATTTGAACCCGCCTTAAATGGCGAAATTCAGGTATCTTTTGGCTTGTCGTCAGGCTATGGGAATTTCCTTGTCAATCCGCATAAGAGCTTCACTTTCCATGGAAAGCAGAACATAGTCACCCATATCCTCAACTGCGCTTGTAACGGTGATTTGCTCGGCACCGCTTTTTTCAAGTGAGGCTTGAAATTCACTTTCATATTTTGTGCAAAGCTCTTCTATATTATTTTCAGCGGCAGTAACATTTACCTCATAGTACCTTGTTTGTGTAAAAGCAATGGGAATAAGGGGAAGCTTAAACTTTTTCTCTATTTTATCATACTCTGAATATGAAATTCCACTGTTTAATGAAAAATTTACATTATTTTTTTTATAATTTATTCCGTAAACACTTTTTTTTCGACCTGTGGGTACCTTTTTGTATGAATATTTGGGGATATTGACGCTTTTTTTGTCCCATACCCGTGCAGTTACAGCGGCTTTTGCATGGTGAAAATATACGGGAATATTCTCATTTTCGCTTTGAAATACGCCTGTTACGATTATCTGACCCTTTTCAACGGTATCTCCCTCCGATACCAGGGGAGCACCGCAAAATATCTGCATTTTTTCAATAATGCCGCTATGGGTCGCAATAACATCGCCCGGTTCATTTATTTTTTCAATTTCGGGAACCTTGGTTCTTTCATGAAGCCTTACATGTGCCGTTGTGCCCTTTATATCAACCCACACCCAGGAAAGGTCGCTTAAATTCATAAGTAAATTCCGCTTTATGTCATACTGAACTATTTTGCTTTTTTGCGCTCCCACATATACGCCGTTTTCCTTAAGCTGAGAGGAAACCTTTTTCCTTAAAGCCTCGTCACCGCCGTATATGTTTACTCTCCACAGAAAAAGAGAAAAAATCCATGCGGCGCATAAAAAAAGCACAGGCAGAATATAAAGCACAAAACGGCGTTTGTACCTGTTTATAAAAAAGGGAATTCCAAAACGCTGCAATATTTCAAGCTCCAAATCCTCAGGCAAAATTTCTTTTAAACGAAGGTATGCTTTTTTGCTGACCTTGAAGGTAAGCTTCCCCTCTTTATCTTTTTTTACCGATTCTATATAGACTGAATTGTTTGAAGCCAAATTAAGAATTCTTTCGGGAAACCTTCCCTTTACACAAACAACGCATGACCCCTTAAAACAACGGATTAGTTCAAAAAACATTAAATCACCCCTGATATTAAAGTGTATGTTTTCTCCTTTGTCGGCATAACTTTAAAAAGGGGGTTTTATGCATGAAAAAAAAAGAACTTAAAGCCGCAGGCGTTGCGGCGGCACTTGATGTGCCGCTTGACGCCCTTTGTGATGTGCCAAGAACGGAAATAGTGGGAAAAAGCGAGGTTATAATCGAAAATTTCCGAGGAATACTCGATTACAGTGATGAGTCCTTTAAGATAAACACAAAATCAGGCATTATAAAAATTGAAGGTACTGACCTTATTATTGAAAGCATAACAGACGAAAGTGTATGCCTTAAGGGAAACATCATACGCCTTGAATTTATATAGGGGAGTGGGGGAAATGCTGTTTTTTATTGTGTGTGCATGCTTTGCGCTTTTTCCGGAAAAAGTGCTTGCAGGTGCGTCTGAGGGTCTTTTGCTTTGCATAAACGCGATAATTCCGTCTTTATTGCCCTTTATGCTGATTTCAACCTGCTTGATAAAAAGCCATTTTTCACGCCCCATGGGGAGGGTACTGTCAAAGGTGATTACACCGATTACGGGGATTAGCCCGTGCGGATGTACCTGCCTTGTAACGGGCTTAATAGGCGGATACGGTGCAGGGGTGAACGCCGTTATGCAGTGCCGTAATGAGGGGCAAATATCGCAAAAAGAGGCGGAGGCAATTTTAGGCGTGTGCAATAACGCCGGGCCGCTTTTTGTTATTGCAACGGTGGGAATAAAATTCTTGTCCTCGGAAAAATCAGGGATAATGCTTTTTGCAGTTCAGGTTTTAAGTGCGCTTATTTGCGGGGCAATTTTTTCCGTTTCATATAAGACTGAAGAAACAAAGCTAAAAGATGAGTGGATATTCTATAAAAAAAATAAGCCGCCCTTCGGCAGCTTAATTGCCCAAAGCGCCGCCGCAAGCGGCAGTGCCATAATAAGCGTATGTGTATTTGTAATAAGCTTCAGCGCCGTACTTGAAATTCTGAATGCAGGGGAATATCCCATTATAGCAGGAGTGCTGGAGGTAATGCGGGGATGCAGTGAGCTTGCCAAAGGTGGAAGGGCTGCACTCCCTTTAATAAGTGCGGCTCTTTCCTGGGGCGGACTAAGCGTTCACCTTCAGGCCAATTCAATATGCGGCGGCAGGCTTTCAATGAAGAAGTATTATATTTCAAAAGCTTTGTCGGCACTTATAAGCTACTGCCTTACAGCCTTCTTTTTTTGCGATATATACATAATTTTGTCAACACTTGTTTTAGTTGCAGCCGCAGGGGCACTGGTATTCATATTTAAAAATCTGTTTGGGAAAGAATTGCTTCGGCAACACGGATTCCGTCAACGGCGGCACTCATAATTCCGCCTGCATAGCCTGCTCCTTCACCGCAGGGGTATATACCGCCCACAGATGAGCACATATTTTCATTGCGGCGAATTCTCACAGGGGAGGAGGAACGGCTTTCCACGGCAGTTAAAACGGCATCACCCATTGCGAAGCCCTTAATTTGCCTGTCTATTTTTTCAATGCCTTCACGGAGGGCATCTGTCATAAATTTTGGGAAAAGCTCCCCTAAATTACTTGGTGTCACGCCCAGTGGATAGGAAGGCTCAACTGCGCCGAGAACAGTGCTTTTTTGATTTTTCAGAAAGTCGGCAACCGTCTGAACAGGGGCTTTATAAGAGCTTCCGCCCATATAAAAGGCGTGCTTTTCCATTTTTTGCTGGAAATACATTCCGCCGAAAATGTCACTTCCTTCAAAATCGGTGGGAAGCAGGCTCACAAGAAGGGCACTGTTTGCGTTTTTCCCGTCACGGGCATGATTGCTCATTCCGTTGGTTACAACGGTATCTTTTTCGCTGGAGGCGGCAACAACACTTCCGCCCGGGCACATACAAAAGGTATAAACACCTCTTCCGCCGCTTAGGTGAACTGCCGCCTTGTAATCGGCAGAGGGGAGAAGGGGCGCAAATTTATGATAGCGTGCTTCGTTGATTACACTTTGAGGATGCTCAATCCGCACACCCATTGAAAAGCTTTTGCGTTCCATATTAAGCCCGTGGGAGTAAAGCATTTTAAATGTATCACGGGCACTGTGCCCAAGTGCCAGAACAAGAGTATCTGTTTCAATATCGCCCTTGTTTGTCCTTATGCCCTTTATGGTATTGTTCTCAATATATAAATCCTCAAGGCGGCAGGAAAATATAAAATCGCCGCCATGCTCAATTATTTTTTTTCTTAGATTTTTTATGATTCCCCGAAGAAGGTCTGTTCCTATATGGGGCTTTCCTGAAATTGCAATTTCTTCAGGTGCGCCGCAAAGTATAAATTCTTCTATGACCTTTGCCTGCCGCTTGTCCTTTGTGCCTGTATTAAGCTTTCCGTCGGAAAAGGTTCCTGCACCGCCTTCGCCAAACTGTATATTACACTCAGTATCCAAAAAGCCGCTTTTAAAAAATTTTTCAACGCACTTCACTCTCGAATCAACATCAAGACCCCGTTCAATAACAATAGGCATTGCACCGCACTGTGAGAGAATAAGCGCACAAAAAAGACCTGCAGGACCGCTTCCCACAACAACAGGTCTTTTGCAAAGCCGTGAGGGAGAAGGGTATTCATAAGCATACCTTTCATATTTTTCAACGCCTTTTACATTAAAAAAACGCTGCTCCCCACGAAGACTGACGCATATATTTACACAGCGCATAACCTCGCCGCGGAGATGTGCGTCAATAGAATCCCGAAGCACCTTGAAGCTTAAAATATCGTAATCGCCTATTTTCAGTTTCTTTTTTATAGCCCCTCGAATATGGTCTTCGGAATAATCAAGGGGCAGTAAAATGTTATTTATTTTAAGCATACTTACCTCGCAATACTTTTTCCGACAATAGCTGCCGTTGCCCATGCCCAATGAAGATTGTATCCGCCGCAGTCACCTGCACAGTCAAGGGCTTCCCCTATGCAGTAAAGATTGGGCATTATTCTTGATTCAAGAGTGTCTGTAAAAAATTCATCCAACCTGGCACCGCCGTAGGTGGTTTGGGCATTTTCCCAGCCCAGGGGAGAAGAAACGGTAAATTCAGTCCCCTTCAGCCTTTTTGCAAGAAGGACAAGCTTTTCTTCTGAAATTTCTGATACAGGTGAGTTTATTTTAATATGGCAGTTATTCAATATATATGCGGCAAGGCTTTTGTGCAAAAGCCCCGTCAGGAAATTTTCCCCGTCACGGCGGGAAAGAATATCACGCATAGATAAAAGCCTTCCGAAAAGCTCATCAAAAGAAAAATCAGGGAAAAAGTCAACCGAAATTTTTGTGTTCTCCCTGCAAAGATAGGAGAGCTGCATTACGGCAATTCCCGAAACTCCGTAATCGGTTAATTGAAGCTCTCCGACCTGGGAGGATATTTCTCTTTCTTTTTCAAGGAGACTTATGCGGCATTGAGCACGAATGCCCTTCAGTGCACGGGTGTTTTCGTGAACCTTAAGCGCAACAAGTGCCGGCTTAGGCTCATAAATTGTATGGCCTGCCTTCTTTAATAGCTTGAAGGCATTTCCGTCAGTTCCAAAGGAGGGTGCGGCACTTCCGCCGCAGGCAATTACAGCCTTGTCAAAGGGTTCTCCGTCAATAATGAATCCGTCTTTTACGGGCTTAATTTCACGGATAAATGCGTTTGTTTTAACCTTAACACCAAGATTTTCAAGCTCAAAACGCAGAGCGTCTGAAACGCAGTTTGCCCTTTTTGAATAGGGGTAAAGCCTGCCGAGCTCATTTGCAAGCAAAATTCCGAGACTTTCAAAAAACTGCCTTTCCTCAGCTTCGGCAAAGGCAGTTAATATTTTATGAACAGCTTTATCATTATGACTGTGATAATTTTCATCACTAATAAGGGCATTTGAAAGATTGCACTTTCCGTTGCCCGTGGACAGAATTTTTTTAAGTATTCTGTCATTTCGTTCAAAAACGGTAATATCCAAACAGGGGTTTTCTCTTTTTGCGAATATGGCGCAGGCGCAGCCTGACGCTCCGCCGCCTATTATAGCCGTTTTCACAGTATATCAGCCTCGCTTTTTCCACCGCGGCGCATAAGAGCATAAACTGCCTCACGGGGGTCCTTGCCTTCAAACAAAACACTGTATGCGGCTTCTGTTATGGGCATTTCAATCCCCTTTGATTTGGCAAGGCGGTATGCGGCATCTGTTGCACTCACGCCTTCAACCGTCATATGGACTTCTTCAAGTGCTTGGGAAAGTGATTTCCCTTTTCCTATAAGTATTCCCGCACGGCGGTTTCTGCTATGAGGTGAGGTGCAGGTTACAATAAGGTCGCCAACACCGCTAAGCCCTGAAAATGTTTCAGATTTTGCACCGAAGCTTACACCCAGGCGTGCTATTTCATGGAGGCCACGGGTCATAAGAGCCGCCTTTGTGTTGTCACCGAAGCCAAGTCCGTCTGTTATCCCTGCACAAAGTGCAATAACATTTTTAAGAGCACCGCCGAATTCCACACCCACAATATCGGAATTTGTGTACACACGGAAGTTATCCGACATAAATATTTTCTGCAAAAACATGGCGGTCTCCATATCACGGCAGGCAATAACATTGGTTGTGGGTATGCCTCGTGATACCTCTTCGGCATGAGAAGGGCCACTCATAACGGCAACACGGCAATCGGGGATTTCCTTTTCATAAATTTCGCTCAGCCTTAAAAGGCTTTCTTCATCAAAGCCCTTGGACAAATTAACAATTATTTTACCCTGTGCACAATCTGAAAGTGCCTTCGCAGTGGAGTGTACAGCCTTTGAGGGTACAACGCAAACAAGAATTTCACCGAAGGCTGCTGCTTCTTTTATATCACTTGTAAAGGTTATATCACTGTTACCGAAAGAAACGCCCGGTAAAAATTCTTTATTTTCTCTGTCTTGTTCAAGACGCTTTTTTTCTTCTTCCAGGTATGACCATAAACAAACACTGTGTCCGCTGCGGCATAAAAGAAGTGTTATTGCAGTTCCCCAACCGCCGCTGCCGATAACTGATATTTTCATACAATCAAATCCCTCCGAAAAATTATTTCTTCTTACTTCCAAGCTTGTTTTCCGTTCCGTTTAGAAGTCTGACTATATTTGCACGGTGACGGACTATTAACAAAGCCGCTATTATCACGCAGAAAATAAAAAATGTACCAAACCCGTAAAAGTAAGGGGCAAACACGCAGACACTTACGGCGGAAATCATTGACGAAAGTGAAACAATGCGGCTTATAAGTATGCAGACGGCAAATACTGCAAGAGCGCACAGTGCAACCTCATAGTGAAGTGCCAGAAGCACCGCAAAGCTTGTGGCAACGCCTTTTCCACCTTTAAATGAGTAATAGATAGGGAAGTTATGCCCCAAAATTGCACCCAATGCGGCACTGCACAAAACAATTTCACTTGAATTGAATGCCCGTGCAATTATTACGGCGACAACGCCCTTTAATAAATCCAAAGTAAGCACTATAAGCGCAGGGATTTTTCCGTATGTGCGAAGGACATTTGTTGTACCTGCGTTTTTACTGCCGTGGTTTCTGATGTCATCACCACGGAGCTTTGAATAAATTATGGCAAAGTTAAGAGAGCCGAGAACTACACCGAGCAGAAAGAAAATAATTGCCTTAATCATTTTGCTTGCTCCTTTCCCGTACTATGAAGCGAAGGGGAGTGGCGTTTAGGTTAAATGCTTCACGAACGCAGTTTTCAATATATCTCACATAACTGAAATGAGCCAGCTCCTGGTCGTTTACAAAAAGCACAAATGTTGGAGGCTTAACGCTGACCTGAGTCATATAATAAATCTTAAGGCGTTTACCCTTATCGCTGGGCGGCTGAACACGCATTACCGCTTCGGAAAGCACATCGTTAAGCACCCCTGTCTGAAGGCGCATGGAGTTCTGATTTGTAACAAGGGTGATAAGGTCAAAAATTTTGTCCACTCTTTGCCCTGTAAGTGCTGAAATAAAAAGCACGGGCGCATATGTCATAAAGCTCAGCTTGTCACGCACCTCTTGTGTGAAGCGATTTACCGACTTATCGTCTTTTTCTATTGCATCCCATTTGTTAACGCACACGATTGAGGCCTTGCCCTCGTCATGGGCATAACCGGCAATTTTTGCATCTTGCTCGGTAATACCTTTTTCAGCGTCAATCATTATAATACATGCATCACACCGTTCAATGGCACCTATTGCACGAACAACACTGTAATGCTCAAGGGAATCTGTAATCTTCACCTTGCGGCGGATACCTGCCGTGTCAATAAGAGTATATTTAACGCCGTCACGCTCATAGGCAGTATCAATAGCATCACGGGTTGTTCCCGCAATGTTTGATACAATAACTCTGTTTTCCCCAAGAATTTTGTTCACGAGAGAGCTTTTTCCTGCGTTGGGCTTTCCCACAATTGCTATTTTTATTGTATCGTCATCATCTTCCTCGCTCTCATCAGGGAAGTATTTAACGCATTCGTCAAGGACATCGCCGACACCCATTTTATGAAGTGATGAAATGGGAATCGGGTCACCAATCCCCAGATTGTAAAACTCATAAAATTCAAGGGGCGGTTCTCCGGGCGTATCTGCCTTATTAACTGCTAAAACCACAGGCTTTCCCGACTTTTGAAGCATTGTGCAAACCTCGTGGTCTGTTGCGGTAAGGCCGTCACGAATATCGGTCATAAATATTATTACATCTGCCATATCAATTGCAAGCTCCGCCTGAAGGCGCATTTGCTCAAGAATAATATCCTTGGAATAAGGCTCAATGCCCCC
>JAXJXW010000123.1:0-14540 GCA_036307325.1 Clostridia bacterium | reverse complement strand
TAACCATGTTAAGCTTAAATCTATAATTAAGGAATTTCATCTTGAAGTTCTCTATGAACCTACAAACATTGATGAGGTTGAGGTTTATTGCAGTGATGTTCACCGCCCGGGGCTTCAGCTCACGGAAGGATATTATGATTATTTTGACAATGACCGTATTCAGATTTTAGGTAAGGTTGAGCATCATTATATGCGCCAGAAAACATCGGAAGAAAAAACAAAGGTTTATGACAAGCTCTTATCTAAGGGAATACCGGCTCTTATTATTGCAAGAAATATGGAGTGCCCGCAGGAGCTTTACGAGTCTGCAAAGAGGAATAATATTGCCCTTCTGAGAACAGAGGAAAGTACATCGGCATTCCTTGCGGCTCTTATTGCGTCTTTAAACCTTTCTCTTGCGCCCATGATAACCAGGCACGGAGTACTGGTTGAGGTTTACGGTGAGGGAGTTCTTCTTTTGGGTGAAAGCGGCGTGGGAAAGAGTGAAACTGCCGTTGAGCTTATAAAGAGAGGCCATAGATTGGTTGCCGATGATGCGGTTGAAATTAAGAGAGTATCGGCAAAAACGCTTGTTGGAAGTTCGCCTGAAATTATAAGGCATTTTATAGAACTGCGAGGAATAGGCATCATAGATGTTAAGAAAATTTTTGGTATGGGCGCAGTAAAAAATACAGAAAATATAAATCTGGTTATAAACCTTGAAGCATGGCAGCAGGGAAAAAACTATGAACGCCTTGGACTTGATAAAGAGGTTACAAATATTTTGGGCATTGATATTCCGTCTCTGACCGTTCCCGTAAGGCCGGGGCGTAATTTGGCGGTAATTATTGAAATTGCGGCAATGAACCACCGTCAGCAAAACATGGGTTATAATGCGGCAGAAGAACTCAGCGAGCGTCTTACACGCCAGATGCAGGGTCAATCCATTTCAGGGCGTGAATTTTTTTAAAGGAGAGCAGAATAATGCTAAACAAATTGAAGGAAGTAATAGATGGCAGCAGAATACAAGAGAATGTGAGTATGAAAAAATATACTACCTTCAAAACAGGCGGAACGGCAAAAATTTTTGTTACTCCTGAAAATACAAAAGAGCTTGCTGATGTGGTTAAATTCTTTAATGAATATGGATGCGGCTATTTTTTGCTGGGGAACGGGAGCAATGTACTTGTGAGTGACAACGGCGTTTCTGCGCCTGTTATCCATATTTCAAAAGCATTATCCTCAATTGATGTATTTGATAATATTATAACGGTTCGTGCAGGTGCGAGCTTGGCAGCAACCGCCGCAGCGGCACTTGAAAATTCCCTTGCGGGCTTTGAATTTGCGGCGGGAATTCCGGGTACTTTTGGCGGTGCAATAATGATGAATGCAGGTGCATACGGCGGCGAAATGAAGGATGTTGTTGAAGCAGTAAGCTATATAGACCCTTTCGGCGAACAACATATTGCCACAAACGAAGAAATGGAATTCTCCTATAGAAAAAGTGCTCTTTCAGATACGGGTTGTATTATTACAGGCGGTACAATAAAGCTTATAAGGGGCAATCGTGAAGAAATTTCCGAAAAAATGGCTGATTTAGCCAAAAGAAGAAGGGAGAAACAACCCCTTGAATTTCCCAGTGCCGGAAGCACCTTTAAGAGGCCTGTGGGAAATTACGCAGGTGCTTTAATTGAAAATGCGGGCTTAAAGGGATATACAATAGGCGGTGCACAGGTAAGCTGCAAGCATGCGGGCTTTATTATAAATACCGGAACGGCAACAACAGACGATATATTGCGTCTTATAGAATATGTGAAAGAAACCGTATATGCAAACAGCGGTATTTTGCTTGAAGAAGAAGTGAAATATTGGGAAGGAGAAGCAGTATGAGATTTGTGATAATTACAGGCATGAGTGGGGCAGGCAAGACCCAGGTTATGCATTTTATGGAGGATATGGGTTATTATTGTATTGATAATATGCCCCTTGTTTTTTTAGTGCCTTTTGCGAGAATGTGCCATTCGGGAGAAAACGAATTTGAAAATGTCGCAATAGTTGCGGACATCAGAGGCGGCGGTGCCTTGGAAAAAATCGGCGATTCTTTCAAGGTGCTTGAGGCTGAGGGACTTGAATACGAAATTCTCTTTCTCGAAGCAAGAGAAAGCGTAATATTAAGACGCTACAAAGGCACAAGAAGGTCTCATCCCTTATCTCCTGAGGGAAGCATTGAGGAGGGTATTGCCCTTGAAAGGGAAAGATTAGCTTTTTTACGAGGTGAGGCTACCCATATAATTGATACTTCGCGCCTTCTTACACGGGATCTTAAGCAAATTGTAATGGATATGTATGGGGATAAGAGTAAGAATAATTATTTTAAAATTCTCGTTGAATCCTTCGGATTTAAATATGGAGTTCCCCGTGATGCCGATTTATTGTTTGATGTAAGATTTTTGCCAAACCCTTATTATATTGAAGAGCTGAGAAGCCATAACGGAACAGAGAAATGCATAAGTGATTTTGTTATGAGCTATCAGCAAAGCACTGAATTTCTCGATAAGCTGCTTGATATGCTTAAGATGCTTATTCCTCATTATATTGATGAAGGCAAAACGGAAATCGTAATCGGTATAGGCTGCACGGGGGGTAAACACAGAAGTGTAACAATGGCGGAGGAAATCACGAGAAGGCTTAAGGCCTTAGACTACAAAACGGTAGTAAGACATCGTGATATTTCAGAGGAGTAAAAAATGAAAAAATCTTTTTCCTCACTTGTTAAAGATGAGCTTTGCACACTGAATATAAAAAGCAAGCCGGAAGCGGCATCCGAGCTTGCCGCAATGCTTATTTTCGGTGAGAATTATAATGGAAATAAAATTATTATAAAAACAACCAGGGCGCAAAATGCGGCAAGGCTGCAGGCGCTTTTCAGAAAAGCATCCGGTGAAGAAATTTTTATTGATGTAACAGGTAAAAACTATCTTGTTACGGTTTCAAAAAGCACCGCTGAAAGCATAGGCGTATATTCTTCAGAAGATGGATATATTGAATTAGACGAAGATATTTTTGACGAGGATGTTAAAAAGCGTGCTTTTTTGCGAGGTGCTTTTATTGCAAGCGGAACCATAACGCCGCCTGAAAAAACATACAGTGCTGAGCTTTTTACTTATAATGAGAATATGGCGTATATTGCTGCCGAGCTTCTTGACAGCTTTAATATTCACGCTAACATAATAAAGCGTAAAGATTACTTTGTTACATATTTAAAAGACAAAAATTCGGTAAGTGACTTTTTGAATGTTATCGGTGCCCACAGCTCTCTTATGACGCTGATGACAACTCAGATAGAAAAAGATTTCAGGAACAGAACAAACCGTGCCACTAACTGTAAAGTGGCAAACCTTGACAAGACTATTTCTGCCTCGGCAAAGCAATGCAGTGCCATAGAAAAGCTTTATCATTCGCCACGATGGGAATCCCTTGATGATGAGCTTAAGGCGATTGCAAAGCTTAGAATAGAACATAAGGATTTAAGCATTGCTCAGCTTGGAGAAATAATGACTCCGCCGCTTACAAAGAGCAGTGTCAACCGCAGACTTAATAAATTGGTTGAATTAACGAAGGAGCTTTGATATGTTTACACATTTACATGTTCATAGTGAATATAGCTTGCTTGACGGCATGTCACGCATAAAGGAGCTTCCCAAGCGTGCAAAAGAGCTGGGGCAAACAGCAATTGCATTAACTGACCATGGTGTAATGTACGGTGCAGTTGATTTCTATAAGGCGTGCAAGGCAGAAGGAATAAAACCAATTATCGGCTGTGAAGTATATGTGACAAAAAACAGGCTTGACAGAAGCGGAAGAGGCGGGGAGAACGAGAGCAGTCATCTTGTATTGCTATGTAAAAACGAAGAAGGGTACAATAATCTTATTCAGATTGTTTCAGAAGGCTTTATTGACGGATTTTATTACAGACCCCGTGTAGATATGGAGGTCTTAAATAAATATAAAGGCGGCATTATTGCTCTTTCCGCATGCCTTGCGGGAGAAATACCAAAGGCACTTATGGCGTCTGATTTTGAAAGAGCAAAAAAGAAGGTATATGAATATAAAGAGCTGTTTGATGATTTTTATATAGAGCTTCAAGACCATGGTATTGAGGAGCAGAAGAAAATAAATCCTCTTTTGGTTCAGCTTGCCAAGGAAACAAATACAGATTTAATAGCCACGAATGATGTTCACTATATAAATCGTGAAGATGCAGAGTACCAGGATGTTCTTTTGTGTATACAAACGGGAAAAACACTTGATGAAGAAAACAGAATGCGCTTTGAAACTGACGAGTTTTATCTTAAAAGCGAAGAAGAAATGCGCTCAATCTTTCCCTATGCTCCTGAGGCAATAGATAATACAATGAAAATTGCGGAGCAATGTAATTTTGAATTCGTGTTTGGAGAAAGACATCTTCCGTCATTCGCCGTTCCCGAAGGATATGAGGATTTTGAATATCTTAAAAAGCTTTGTGAAGATGGAATGAAGCACAGGTATACAAATGTATCTGAGGAGCTTTCAGAGAGAATGAACTATGAATTAAATGTAATAAAAAGCATGGGCTTTACCGATTACTTTTTAATCGTATGGGATTTCATCAATTATGCAAAGAATAACTCAATTCCTGTAGGGCCGGGAAGGGGAAGTGCTGCGGGGAGTATTGTTTCATATGCCCTGGGGATAACTGATATTGAACCGACTCGTTTCAATCTTATTTTTGAAAGATTTTTAAATCCTGAACGAGTAAGCATGCCCGATATTGATATTGATTTTTGCCCAAAACGCAGAGCCGAGGTTATAAATTATGTAATAGATAAATACGGTGCTGAAAATGTAAGCCAGATAGGAACCTTTGGCACTATGAAGGCACGGGGTGCAATCAGAGATTGCGGCAGAGTTCTGGGAATGCCTTACGGTGAGGTTGATGTCATTGCCAAAATGGTTCCTATGGATTTGGGTATGACACTTGATTTGGCACTGGAAAACCCAAAACTAAAAGCGGCTTATGAAGGCTCAGCCGATGTAAAGAAGCTTATTGACACTGCGAAAGCTATAGAAGGGCTTCCAAGAAATGTGGGCACACATGCCGCAGGCGTTGTTATTGCAGGAAAAAAGGTTTCAAGCTATGTGCCCGTTCAGCGCAGTGATGATATTATTTCAACCCAATACACAAAAGATACTGTTGAAGAGCTTGGCTTGCTCAAGATGGATTTCCTTGGGCTTCGCAATCTGACAGTTATTGACGATACCGTTAAAATAGCAAAATCAATGGGAATAGACATTGATATAAACAACATAGACTATAATGTACCTGAAGTGTATAAAATGATTTCAGAAGGCGACACAGACGGTGTTTTTCAGCTTGAAAGCGCAGGTATGCGTTCTTTCATGAAAAGGCTCATGCCCCGGAATATAGAAGATATAACGGCAGGTATTGCACTTTATCGCCCCGGACCTATGGACTTTATCCCTGCGTACATTAAAAATAAAATGCACCCTGATAAGATTACATACAAGCATCCGCTGTTAAAAGACATTCTTGAAATGACATACGGATGTATTGTATATCAGGAGCAGGTTATGCAAATTGTGCGTACGCTTGCAGGCTTTTCCATGGGGCGTGCAGATGAGGTTCGCCGTGCAATGAGCAAAAAAAAGGCAAAGGAAATGCAGCGGGCTAGGCAAAGCTTTATTTACGGGGAGGATAATGATAACGGCACCATAAGATTTAAGGGCTGTGTGCGTAATGGAATTGATGAGAAAACGGCAGAAAGCATTTTTGATGATATGGACGCCTTTGCTCAATACGCATTTAACAAAAGCCATGCGGCGGCCTATTCTTTTGTAACATACCAAACTGCATATTTGAAGTGCCTTTATCCGGCTCAGTTTATGGCGGCACTTATTTCAAGCGTTATGGACGATTCCAATAAGGTTGCAGTTTATATAAATAATGCACAACAAAACAAAATACCAATTCTTCCGCCGGATATAAACAAAAGTGATGATGGCTTCACGGTGGAAAACGGGGGCATAAGATTTGGGCTTACAACCATAAAAAATGTGGGGGAGAGCTTTGTAAGAAAATGTGTTTCGGAACGCAATAAAAATGGCTCATTTAAAAGCCTTAAGGTTTTTATATCAAGGATGCTTGGAGAGCTCAATAAGCGTTCTGTGGAGTGCCTTATAAAAAGCGGTGCCTTTGATTCCCTGGAGGGAAGCCGTGCGCAAAAGCTTGCAGTATATGAAGAAATTATTGATTCAGAATCAAGAGCCGGTAAAAACAATTTAGCAGGGCAGATTTCATTTTTCGGTACTGAAGAAGATAAGGGCGATATTTTCCCCGCAAAGGTTCACGAATACTCAAAGCAGGAGCTTTTGCAAATGGAAAAAGAGGTTGCAGGCATATATATGTCAGGTCATCCCCTTGACGAATTCCGTGATAGAATACAAAAACTGCATTACGCCAATTGTGCTCAGCTTCTTGCCGCTGAAAGCGGAGAAAGTGAATATAAAGACGGAAGTGAAGTAACAGTTAGCGGCATTATCTCGAAAAAAAGAGAAAAGCTTACAAAATCAAACACCAATATGGCATTTATCACTCTTGAAGATTTTACAGGAAGTATTGAGGTAATTGTTTTCCCAAAAATTCTATCTAATTACGATTCAATGCTTTCTGAAAATTCCATAGTGATTATGCACGGCAGGGTCGATGTAAAGGAAGATGAAAATGTAAAGCTTATATTGGATTCCGTTTCACCATTTTCCGTGTCGGAACATGATTTAAGTATAGAGCTTTTTGGGGATAATATTTATAAGCTGGATAAAATACGCCAGGAATTGATAAATCATAGCGGACAGTCACGAGTATTTATCAAATGCGATTTGGGCAATATAGAAACAAATTTGTTTTCCGACGCTTCAAAGCAGTTAATAACAAAAATTGATGCTATTTGCGGATATAATGCGGCAAAATTACTATAAAAAAGTATTGCAAAAACCGTTTTTAAGGTGTATTATATAGCAAGTATATATTTTCGGAAGGAACTTTTATATGTGGACTACTGTTTATATGGCACAAAGTAAGGAAAAGGCAGATAACTTAAGAACTATGCTGGAGGAGCAAAGGATTATTGTTATGCTCCGCCAAATAAAGCACGATGACAGTGTTTCGGATAATTGCTATGAAATTCTTGTCCCTAATGCCGAGCTGGAGCAAGCTCTTGATATTATTATCGAAGATTAAAAAAGCCGTGGCAAAACAATAAAAAATGTTTTGCCACGGCTTTTTAATGGAATTTATCAATCGCAATTTATCTTTAAAAGATTTTCAAGAAAACTTTTTTTGTCAGCCTCGTTGAGTGCTTCATAGCTATACTCTAACGCTTTAAGATGAATTTCTTTTGCGCTCTTAACACCCAGATTTCTTACATCCCGAATATTGCCGGAATTTAATAAATCAACAAGCTTGCCTAAATCCTTTACGCCATGTGCCATGAGTGCATTATACGATCTTACAGATAAATCCATATCTTTAATTGAAATTCCGCAAGTTTGTGCGGTTAAAGCTATACTTATTTTAACCGTTGAAAATAACTGCGCCAAAACAGGAAGAAGCCCGTAATGTTCCACACATTTGTAAAAAAGTTCAATATCTGCTGTTTGCATTAACTATCATACCACCATCATTTGAATTTTTTATTATAATATCATATTATGGGGAAATAATCAATGTACATAATAGCAAAGATTTTTAAGCTAAAATTGTAAAACATATTGAAATTTCACAATATTTTACTTTAAACAGTTAAATATTTTTACCCTAATAATATATTCATTAAAAATGAAAAATAAGAAATATAAGAAAATAGTAACTGAATTTGTCAGTTTATATTTCTTTTCCTTGCACAAAATAGTAATGTACCGAATTTAATCGGTACAGGAGGGAGAGGGAAATATGTCAAAAAACAGAACACTTGTACCTGAGGCTGCTCAGGCAATGGAAAAATTTAAAATGGAATCAGCGAAGGAAGTTGGCGTAAACCTGAAAAATGGTTATAACGGTGACCTTACTTCCAGAGAAGCAGGCTCAGTAGGCGGACAGATGGTTAAAAAGATGATTCATGCATATGAAAGCAGCATGAAGTAAGCTTTTAAGTAGTCCGTAATAAAAGTCCCCATAAATATGCACTCAGCATGTTTATGGGGGCTTTTTTCTAACAAATATTAACAATTTTTTTCCTTTTTAGTTGTTTTAATTTCTTCGATACACAATATAAGGTGGTTTGGAAGTAAATTTATGAACAAATTTTAAAAAAGTATTAAAAAAGTTTGACAAACGCTCAATAATGTTGTAAAATAAGATAAACAATTCGGAGGTGTAAAAATGCGAAAGTTTTTTACAACATCATTGGCTTTTATGTTGTGTGCAGTTATGTCGGTAACTTCATATGCATATGAAAAGGGGAGTGTGACCTGTTCCTTACTCAATGTAAGAGTTTCACCTACAACTGATTCAGATATAGTAACTCAGCTCCCTGCAGGCTCAAATGTTGATATAATATATGCGGATAACGGTTGGTACAACATTAAAATGGAAAACGGAGTAACAGGCTTTGTATCAGCGTCTTTCATAAAGAAGGGTTCGCAGACAAACACAGACGGAAAAAAAATAGTTGATGAGGCGTTAAAGCATGTTGGAAAGACCTATTCATACGGCGCATCAGGACCTAATGCCTTTGATTGCAGCGGTTTTTCTTCCTATGTTTACAGGCAGGTTGGTTATTCGCTGCCTCATTCATCTAACACTCAGGGAACAATGGGTTCATATGTATCCAAGGATTTACTTTCACCCGGTGATTTGGTTTTCTTCTCAAATAGAAGCGACCGTTCAATAAATCATGTGGGAATATATATAGGAAATAACAACTTTGTTCATGCCGCAACAACATCAAAAGGCGTAAGAGTTGATTCACTTACAAGCAATTATTATGTTAACCACTATGTTACTGCACGCAGAGTAATTTAATAAATTAACTGTAAATTGTTACTAAATCAATCAAAACACTTGACATTTCTTTAAGATAATGTAAAATATAGATATACATATTTAATTCCTTTTCAGAATTGGTTGTGAGAAGGAATTTCTTTTCGGAGGTTTTCGTGAGAGTTATTTCTGGAACTGTTCGGGGAATGAAGCTTCTTTCTCCTGAAGGAACCGGTACCCGCCCCACGCTGGACAGGGTTAAGGAATCTGTTTTTAACATTATCATGCAAGAGGTAAACGGTGCAACCGTATTAGATTTGTTTGCAGGTTCAGGTGCCTTGGGAATAGAAGCGTTAAGTCGTGGAGCAATTCATGCCGATTTTGCGGATAGCTCTTCAGAGGCAGTCGATTGTATAAAAAAAAATATATCCAACGCAAAATTTGAGGACAAGTCTTATGTTTTTTACGGGGATTCTTTTTTGTTTCTGGAAAAAACAAGAAGGGTTTATGATTTAATTTTTCTTGATCCTCCATACAGTGCAAATCTCGTTTACAAGGCAACTGAGAAGTTATTTGAGAATAATTTGGTTGATGAAAATTCTCATATTGTTCTCGAATGGGATTATGCAGACGGTATGCCTAAATTTTTCAGCGGATTTACGCCTGTTAAAGAAAAGAAATACGGGCGTGTTGGAATTGCTATTTTAAAAAAAGGACAATGATGATATGAAAATTGCTATTGTTCCCGGAAGCTTTGATCCGGTAACAAAGGGGCATCTTGATATTATACAGAGAACAAGTGCTCTTTTCGATGTTGTATATGTGGGCATCCTGTCGAACTGTTCAAAATTGTCTCCGTTATTTACTATTGAGGAGCGTATTGAGCTGATGAAACGGGTTACAAAGGATTTACCGAATGTAAAGGTGGAAAGCTTCACAGGTCTGCTGGTTGATTTTGCAAAAGAAAAAAACGCAAATTTTATAGTTAAAGGACTCCGTGCGGTTAGTGATTTTGAATATGAATTTCAAATGGCTCTGACTAACAAGCGGCTTGCTCCCAATATTGAAACTTTTTTCATAACATCCAACAGCCAGTATTCTTATCTGAGTTCAAGTATTGTTAAAGAAGTCGCAAAATACGGCGGCGACATAAGTGAAATGATACCGTATGAAATTATAAATGACATACAAGAAAAAATAGGAGGTATGATATAATGGAAATTTTACAAATTATTGATCTATTAGAGGATAAGGTCGAGCAGGCAAAGTCTATACCGCTTCTTAACAGAGCACTTGTAGATAAAGAAGAGCTTCTAGCAACCATTGAGGAATTAAGAATCAATCTTCCTGATGATATGAAGCAGGCCCGTCTGATAAAAGATGACAGAAAGAGAATAATTGCCGAAGCTCAGGCTGACGCTGATGAAATAATTAACAATGCTAAAGCAAGAACCGAAAAAATGGTTGAAGAGCATGAGATTACAAAGAAAGCCTATGAGCATGCAAATCAGATTGTTGCGGCGGCGCAAAAGAATGCACGGGAGCTTAGAATAGGTGCCCGTCAATATGTTGATTCACTTTTTGCCGATACTGACGCAAAGCTTACAAAGGCGCAGACGATTATTAGAAAGGCGAGAGCTGATGTTCGTCAGGAAGCTGCAAAGCCGGCTATTACTCAAAATAACGGCACAGCTCCGGAAAAGACAGCAGAATAACATATAGAGGTGTAATTTATGTCCGGACATTCCAAATGGAATAATATTAAAAACAAAAAAGAAAAATCCGATGCACAGCGTGCTAAGATATTTACAAAATTGGGAAGAGAAATTGCAGTTATTGTTCGTGCAGGCGGCCCAAATCCCGAAAGCAACGGAAAGCTTCGTGATGCGATTGCCAAGGCTCGTTCAAATAATATGCCAAACGACAACATTTCTCGTTGTATTGCCAAAGCGGCAGGTGAAGTAGGCGGCAATGATTATGAAGAAATCACATATGAGGGCTATGGCCCCAAGGGTGTTGCCGTAATTGTTGAAACTCTTACAAATAACAGGAACAGAACGGCGGCTGATATGCGCCATTATTTTGATAAATATGGCGGAAACCTTGGTCAGACAGGATGCGTAAGCTTTATGTTTGACAAGAGAGGCGTACTTATCATTTCTGCAGAGGATAATGCTGACGAAGATACTGTTATGATGGATGCGCTTGATTGCGGGGCTGATGATTTCACCGCTGATGACGGCGTATATGAAGTATTGACATCACCTGAAAGCTTTTCACAGGTTCGTGAAGGGCTTGAGGAAAAAGGTTATACATTTTTAACTGCTGAAGTGCAGATGATACCTCAGACAACAGTTGAACTTACAGATGAAGAAGACTTAAAGAATATGAACAAGCTGATAGATATGCTTGATGATAATGATGATGTGCAGAATGTATATCATAATTGGGAAGAATAAAAGTGCATTATTAAGCAGCCTGGTTTTTGCAGGCTGCTTATATTTTTTAAGGAGTGTTATACATGAAAAATACTTATGAAATTGAAGTTGCAGGAGTAAAAAGAGATTTAAGGCTCTATAATGTAAATGAGAACCTGAAAATTGCGGCATTTATTCTTTTTGGTGATGTGGAGCTTACAACTTCCTGTGCAAAAGCCTTGTGCGATTTGGCACCTGAATATGACATTCTGGTTACGGCGGAAGCAAAAAGCATTCCTCTTATTTGCGAAATGGCTCGAATTGCAGGAAACAATAATTATGTAGTTGCAAGAAAATCCCCAAAGGTATACATGGAAAATTTGCGTAAGATTGAGGTTAAGTCAATAACAACAAACAGTATTCAAACTCTTTGTATCGGCGATGTTGAAGAAAAAATGATGAAGGGGAAGCGCTGCCTTATTATTGATGATGTTATCAGCACGGGAAATTCTCTTGAGGCATTGGAAGAAATAGTAGAAGCGGCAGGAGGCACGGTTGTGGGAAAGATGGCTGTATTGGCTGAAGGAAATGCCGTAAATCGTAAGGATATAACCGTGCTTGGTCATTTACCACTTTTTGACGGTGATGGAAATGAAATTGAATAAAAAGCAATATCTGTAAAAAAGTATTGCATTTGTACTATTTTTTTGGTAAAATAAAAGAAATAAATCAGAGAGGGGACATTATAATGAAAAAGTTTTTAGCTATTGTATGTGCATTGGCGTTAGTTGTGTCATTTGCTGCATGCTCTCAGAAGGCGGAGGAAAATACGGTTTATAAAATTTCTTCCGACAACTCATTTGCTCCGTTTGAGTATCTTGACCAGGAAACCAATACTTATATAGGTGTTGACATGGATCTTTTAGCTGCAATTGCAAAGGATCAGGGATTTGAATATGAAGTGAAGAATGAAGGCTTTGACGCTGCTATGGGTTCTGTTCAGTCAGGACAGGCAGATGCAATGATAGCAGGAATGACTATCAGACCTGACAGAGCTGAAACCTTTGATTTTTCCGATGGTTATTTTGAAGACGGTCAGATTCTTGTTGTAAAGAGCGATAGCAATATCGAAAAGATTGAAGACCTTGCAGGAAAGACAGTTGCTGCAAAGACAAGCACAATCAGCGCAGAGCTTACAGAGGAATATTCCGAATCAATCGGCTTTAAGGTTGTGTATTATGAAGATTCTCCGACAATGTACGCTGCCGTAGAAAGCGGAACAAACGATGCGTGCTTTGAGGACAGAAGCGTTATCGGTTGGGCAATAAAAGAGTCAAAGCTTGGTCTTAAGACTGTTGGCGATGTTATTAAACCCGGCTTCTATGGATTTGCAACAAAGAAGGGTTCTAACCCTGAGCTTATTGATATGTTCAATAAGGGTCTTGCTAATATCAAGGCATCGGGCGAGTATGATAAAATCCTCGCAAAATACGGCTATTGATAATAAAGAATTAAACGCTGATGGGGCAGTAATTGCCCCATTTGCATTTAATTTTGCATTTACAAGAAGAGAGAGATTTTATGGATTTTAACAGAGTTTTTAATGAGGCAACTCCGTTGCTTATTGAGGGAATAAAGCTTACGGCAAATATTTCTTTATTATCCCTTATACTGGGAATGTTTCTCGGTTTTATTCTTTGCTTAATGGGAAGGTCACGCTTTTTTCTCTTTAGATGGATAGTTAATGTTTACTTATGGATTATTCGCGGAACTCCAATGCTGGTACAAGCCTTTATAATCTATTTCGGTGTGCCGCAGTTTATGTCCATTTTCCTTCCTCAATTCCGCTTAGATCCGTATACTGCAGGATTGATTACTTTAACCCTCAATGCAGGGGCATATCTTTCTGAAATATTCAGAGGCGGTATAAATGCGGTTAACAAAGGCCAGGTAGAAGCCGCAAGAAGTCTTGGACTGTCTTCGTCGAGAACAATGATAAAGGTTGTTTTGCCCCAGGCAATAAAGATTTCTATTCCGGCAATGGTAAATCAGTTTATTATAACGGTGAAAGATACTTCAATTTTATCTGTAATCGGACTTGCTGAGGTTGTAAACAGAGCAAAGGTTTATGTAGGAAAGACTTATCAGTTCTTTGCAACATATATTTTAGTTGCGATATGCTATTTAATTGTGATTTCTATTTTGATGGTATTTTCGCGTTATTTGGAGAAGAAATTTAATTATGAACGAAAAAGTAATAGTTAAAAATTTAAAAAAGAGCTTCCATTTTCTGAATGTATTAAATGGAATTGATATAACAATAAATGAGGGTGAGGTTGTCTGCATTATAGGCCCCTCCGGCAGTGGTAAATCAACCTTTTTAAGATGTCTTAATCAGCTTGAAACCGCAACCGAAGGAACTATTATTGTTGATGGCTATGATATTACCGATAAAAAAACAGATATAAATATGGTTCGCAGAAATATCGGCATGGTTTTCCAGAATTTTAATTTGTTTTCTCATTTAACTGTAAAAAAGAATATAATGTTTGCGCCCCTGGAGCTTAAAAAGATGACAAAGGCAGAGGCGGAAGCTAAAGCAATAGAACTTTTAAAAAGGGTTGGTCTGGAGGATAAGGCAGACAGTTATCCTCATCAATTATCGGGCGGGCAGCAGCAGAGAGTTGCAATTGCAAGAGCTCTTGCAATGAATCCCGATATAATGCTTTTTGACGAACCCACCAGTGCCCTTGACCCTGAAATGGTAGGGGAGGTATTGGCAGTTATGAAGAAGCTTGCCAATGATGGAATGACGATGGTTGTTGTTACCCATGAAATGGGATTTGCCCGTGAAGTTTCCGACCGTGTCGTTTTCATTGATGGCGGCGTTATCATTGAAGAGGGAACGCCTGAACAGTTATTCGGCAATCCTAAAAATGCACGCACGATTGATTTCTTAAATAAAGTTCTTTAATAAGATGGCAAAAGGGTGAAACAAAACGATTTTTTAAATTATTTTGTTTCACCCTCTATTTTTATATTTATCTTGACTTTCAGGGATAGGCATGTTAAAATATATATGTAATTCAACAAAATAAAAATTTTGT
>JAXJXW010000122.1:0-2187 GCA_036307325.1 Clostridia bacterium | reverse complement strand
GACCTGCTCAGGGCAAAGGGTGCCATATCTGATGTTATGCTTGACAGATTAAGACTTGATGAAAACAGAGTCAAGGCAATGGCAGAGGGAATTTTAAAGGTTGCCGAAATGGGTGACCCTGTGGGCAAGGTTTTAAGCGAATATACCCGTGACGACGGTCTTGTTATAAAAAAGGTTTCCGTTCCCTTCGGCGTTGTGGGAATAATATATGAAAGCCGCCCCAATGTTACGGCAGACGCTGCGGCACTTGCAATTATGAGTGGTAATGCGTGTGTATTGCGTGGGGGGAAGGAGGCTTATTTAAGCTCCTTTGAAATTGTAAAATCCATCAAGCGGGGATTAACTCAGGCAGGGCTTCCCTCAGGTGCGGTAAACCTTATTTGCGATGTGTCGCGGGAAAGTGCCAATGTGATGATGACGGCAAACGGACTTATTGATTTACTTATTCCCCGCGGTGGGGCAGGGCTTATAAACGCTTGCGTGAAAAACGCCACAGTTCCGTGTATTCAAACGGGAACGGGAATATGCCATGTATATGTTGACCGTGACGCTGACCTTGATATGGCGGTAAATATTATTGAAAATGCAAAAATGAGTCGGCCGTCTGTTTGTAATGCGGAGGAGGTTTGTCTTGTTGACAGAAAAATCATGGATAAATTTCTTCCAATGCTGAAAAAAAAGCTTGTAGACGATAGAAAAATTACAGATAAGCCGTCGGCGGAGCTTCGTTGTGATAAAGAGGCTTTTCAAATAATAGGGCAGAGCCATGCGGGAGAAAATGATTTTGATACTGAATTTTTGGACTATATTCTTGCGGTTAAAATTGTCGATGGAGTTGATGAGGCATGCAAGCATATTGAGGCACATTCAACGGGACATAGCGAAGCTATAGTCACTAATAATCCGCAAACGGCAGAACGCTTTTGTATGCTTACGGACAGTGCGGCTGTTTATGTAAATGCATCAACACGCTTTACTGATGGCGGTGAGTTCGGGCTGGGTTGCGAAATGGGAATATCAACGCAAAAGCTCCATGCCAGAGGCCCTATGGGGCTTGGGGAGCTTAACACATATAAGTATGTGATTTACGGTAATGGTCATATAAGATAGTGGAGGGGATTTTTGTGAAATTCGGATTTATAGGCACAGGCAATATGGGTGGCGCTTTAGCTGAGGCTGTAGCTGAAAAAACAAACGGCACAGATATTCTGGTTTCAAACAGAACTGCCGAAAAAGCTCAGGACTTATCTAAAAAAATCGGCGCACAGGTTTCTGATAATGAAACGATTGCAAGGAAGTGTAAATATGTTTTTCTCGGCGTAAAACCCCAAATGATGGCACAGATGCTTGAAAATATAAGTGCAATACTTACAAGCAGGCGTGATGATGTTGTCTTGGTTTCCATGGCGGCAGGATTAAGTTGTGAAAAGATTTCAAGTATGGCAGGCGGTGGTATGAAGGTAATTCGCATTATGCCCAATACCCCTGTTTCAATCGGTAAAGGCATAATACTTTACTGCGCCAATGACAGGGTGAGCGCAGATGAACTTAAAGAGGTTGCGGATTCTCTTTCTCCCGCAGGATTGGTAGACTTAATAGATGAAAGCCTGATTGATGGTGCAAGTGCTGTTTCGGGATGCGGCCCGGCATTTGTATATATTTTCGCAGAAGCACTTGCAGATGGTGCTGTAGCTTGCGGACTGCCTCGTAAAAAAGCTGCCTTGTATGCGGCAAAAATGATAGAAGGCTCCGCCGCTTTGATGAGTGAAAGCAATAAACATACAGGGGAACTTAAAGATGCAGTCTGTTCTCCCGGCGGCAGCACAATCCAAGGAGTGAAAGCGCTGGAGAAGGGCGGATTCAGAAGCTGCGCAATAAATGCCGTTGCGGCGGCATATGAAAAAACCTTGGATTTGGGGAAATAATCATAATTAAATTGCACAAATATATAAATAAAACTCTTGCCTTTGAATAGAATTTGTGATATAATCCGGCACGAAAGCTAAATCTGCGGATGTGGCGGAACTGGCAGACGCGCCAGACTTAGGATCTGGTATCTTCGATGTGCAGGTTCGATTCCTGTCATCCGCACCAAAACAAAAATCCTATCGTAAGATGGGATTTTTTGTTTTGTATTATTCATTATTAATTATTCAATATTCATCATTCATTAAGAAAGGATTTTTG
>JAXJXW010000121.1:0-3238 GCA_036307325.1 Clostridia bacterium | reverse complement strand
CAGGTTTAACACTACTGCACCTACGGCAACCTGACCTTCATAGGGCTCGCCCCGTGCCTCGCCGTTTATTACACGGGCCAGAAGGTCAATACTTGCCTCATTGGGTGACGAAGAAGACGAAGAAGATGATGAAGAAAATATGCCCATGGCATTAAGTGTTTTTTCACCTGCAACGCCGTCAACCGTTAATCCGTTCTTTTTTTGAAAGCTTTTGACGGCACTTTCCGTTTGCCAGCCGTACACCCCGTCAATGCTTCCGCTGTAATAGCCCCAATTTTTAAGCTTGGTCTGAATTGTCTTTACCTCACTGCCCGTTGAACCGTTTTTGGAAATTGCAAAAACGGAAACATATGTCATAGACACAATGACAGCTAAAAGAAAGGCTGCTATATAAATGCGTTTCCTTTTCATTAGAAAACCTCCTAAAAAAGAAATGTTTGCTAATGGTTATTATTGTCAAACACAATTTTTTTATGCAATAATTATTTTTTTATCTTGCTTAAAAAACCTAGACATTCTAAAGATTGTGTGATAACATATAATTAAGTTTGTATGCCTATTGAATTGTTTAAACGGAAAGGATTGATATATATTGAAAAATCTTGAAAAGACTTACAACCCTTCGGAGATAGAGGACAAGCTCTATAAAAAATGGGTTGAGGGCGGATATTTTCACGCAACGCCTGATTCTGAAAAGGAACCGTACACCATAGTTATTCCTCCGCCGAATGTAACGGGGCAGCTTCATATGGGGCATGCTCTTGATGAAACCCTGCAGGATATTTTAATCCGTTATAAGAGAATGCAGGGCTACAGTGCCCTTTGGATTCCGGGAACTGACCATGCAGGAATTGCCACACAGATAAAGGTTGAGGAAAATTTGCGTGTGAACGAGGGGATTACCCGCTACGACCTGGGCCGTGAAAAATTCCTTGAAAGAGTCTGGGATTGGAAGAACAAATTTGGTGACAGGATTATAAATCAGCTTAAAAAGCTGGGCTGTTCCTGTGACTGGGAAAGGGAAAGATTTACAATGGACGAGGGCTGCTCAAAGGCAGTTCGTGAGGTGTTTGTAAATCTCTATCAAAAAGGTCTTATATATAGGGGCAACAAAATAATCAACTGGTGCCCAAGCTGTGCAACGGCTCTTTCAGACGCCGAGGTTGAATATGCTGAGCAACCGGGACATTTCTGGCATATCCGCTATAAGCTTTCGGAGGGTGACGGATATATTGAAATCGCAACAACCCGCCCCGAAACACTTCTTGGTGATACTGCAATTGCCGTAAATCCTGATGATGAACGGTATGCAGACCTTATAGGAAAGACATGTATTCTTCCCCTTGTAGGGCGTGAAATACCCATTGTTGCCGATGAATATGTTGAAAAGGATTTCGGAACAGGTGCGGTTAAAATAACTCCTGCTCATGACCCCAATGACTTTGAGGTTGGCTTGCGCCATAACCTTGAGGTTATAAATGTTATGAACAGTGACGCCACAATAAATAAAAACGGTGGCAAATATGAAGGACTTGACCGTTACGAAGCACGCAAAAGAATTGTTGAAGACCTTAAGGAATGCGGAGCACTTCTCAGGGTTGAGGACTATACACATAATGTGGGAACCTGCTATCGCTGCGGCACAACTGTTGAACCACTTACCAGTGACCAGTGGTTTGTAAAGATGAAGCCCCTTGCCCAAGAGGCAATTCGTGTTGTCCGTGATAAAGAGGTTGAGTTTGTTCCCGAAAGATTTACAAAAACATACCTTAACTGGATGGAAAATGTGCATGATTGGTGCATTTCCCGTCAGCTTTGGTGGGGACATCGTATTCCCGCATTTTATTGCGACGCCTGCGGTGAAATGGTTGTAAGCAAGGAGGATGTAACGGTTTGCCCCAAGTGCGGCAAGCCGATGCGTCAGGAGGAGGATGTACTTGACACATGGTTCTCTTCTGCACTGTGGCCGTTTTCAACCCTTGGCTGGCCGGATAAAACGCCTGAGCTTGATTACTATTACCCCACAAGCACCTTGGTAACAGGATATGATATAATTTTCTTCTGGGTAGCAAGAATGATTTTCAGCGGCTGCGAGCATATGAAAAAGCCTCCCTTCCGCCATGTGTTTATCCACGGTATTGTTCGTGACAGTCAGGGAAGAAAAATGAGTAAATCACTGGGCAACGGTATTGACCCCCTTGAAGTTATTGCAAAATACGGAGCAGACGCCCTCAGGTTTACCCTGGCGACAGGTAATTCTCCCGGAAATGATATGCGTTTCTATTGGGAGAGAGTTGAATCAAGCCGTAACTTCGCAAATAAGATATGGAATGCGGCGAGATTTGTCCTTATGAACCTTGAGGTTGAGGATTGCTCAATGCCTGAAAATCCCACCATGGAGGATAAGTGGATAATCTCCCGTTACAACAGTGTTGTAAAAGCTGTTACGGAAAATCTTGATAAGTTTGAGCTTGGCGTTGCCCTTGGAAATCTTTACGATTTCATTTGGGATGAATTCTGCGACTGGTATATAGAGCTTGTCAAGCCCCGCCTTTACGGAGAAAACACCCAAAGCAAGCTTGACGCACAACATACCCTTTGCTATGTGCTTTCAGGCATATTGAAGCTGATGCATCCGTTTATGCCTTTTATAACGGAGGAAATTTTCTGTGCCCTTCCCACCGAGGAAGAAACAATCATGACGGCGAAGTGGCCTGAATATTCAGATTCTCTCAGCTTTAAGGATGAAGAGAAGAAAATGCAGGTAATATGCGAAGCCATAAAGAGTGTCCGCAACATACGCACGGAAATGAATGTTGCGCCGTCTAAGAGGGCAAGTATGATTATTGTCACAGAAAATGCAGAGCTTTTTGAAAGCGGCACGGCATTCTTTGAAAAGCTTGCCGGCGCAAAGGATGTTACAATTGTAAATGATGAAAAGTGCGTGCCTGAAGGCTCGGTAAGCGTAATTGTTGAAGGGGCAAAAATATTTATGCCTATGGAAGAGCTTATTGATCTTGAAAAAGAAAAGGAACGCCTTACAAAAGAAAAGGAGCGTCTTGAATCGGAGCTTGACAGAGTTGAAAAGAAGCTTTCAAACAAGGGATTTGTTGAAAAAGCTCCTGCAAAGCTTATCGAAGAAGAAAAGGCAAAGGGCATTAAATACAAGGAAATGTATGACAAGGTAATGGAAAGCCTTGCAAAATTAGGAAAATAAAAAAATTGGCGATACTTGGTT
>JAXJXW010000120.1:0-10220 GCA_036307325.1 Clostridia bacterium | reverse complement strand
GAAGGTCCCAACATCGGTCTTATCAGCTCGCTCTCAACCTATGCCCGCATTAACGAGTACGGCTTTATTGAGGCTCCCTACCGTAAGGTTATAAAGGGAAAGGGTATAGTAACCAATGAAATTGAATATATGACGGCTGATACAGAGGATAAGTATGTTGTTGCACAGGCTAACGAGCCTCTTGACGAAAATATGCATTTCCTTGACAAAAAGGTTTCTGCCCGTTACAGAGAGGAAATCCTTGAAGTTCCCGCTGAAAATATTGATTACATGGATGTATCGCCAAAGCAGGTTGTATCAGTTGCAACGGCGATGATTCCTTTCCTTGAAAATGATGACGCAAACCGTGCGCTCATGGGTTCAAACATGCAGCGTCAGGCAGTGCCCCTGCTTAAGCCCCAGTCACCTATTATCGGTACAGGTATGGAATACAAGGCTGCAAAGGACAGCGGCGTTGTTGTTCTTTCCAAGCAAGACGGTGTTGTTGTCAAGGTAAGCGCAAATGAAATTATAATTAAGGATGACCTTGGCGACAGGCATAAGTATCATCTTCTTAAGTTCCTTCGTTCCAACCAGGGCACATGTATTAACCAGCGCCCCATTGTTGAAGAGGGCGAAAGAGTTACAAAGGGAATGATTATTGCCGACGGTCCTTCAACGGATAACGGTGAAATCGCTCTCGGAAGAAATGTGCTTATTGGATTTATGACATGGGAAGGTTATAACTACGAGGATGCGGTTCTTCTTAACGAAAAGCTTGTTCGTGATGATGTGTTCACCTCTGTTCACATTGAAGAGTATGAGTCAGAATCCCGTGATACAAAGCTCGGACCTGAAGAAATAACCCGTGACATTCCCAATGTGGGTGATGACGCTCTTAAAAACCTTGACGAAAGAGGTATTATCCGTGTTGGTGCAGAGGTTCACTCCGGTGATATTCTTGTGGGTAAGGTAACACCCAAGGGTGAAACAGAGCTTACCCCTGAAGAGAGACTTCTCCGTGCAATATTCGGTGAAAAGGCTCGTGAAGTTCGTGATACTTCACTTCGTGTTCCTCACGGTGAAGCAGGTATAATTGTAGATGTTAAAGTATTTACAAGAGCAAACTGCGACGAGCTTCCCCCCGGAGTAAATGAAATAGTAAGATGCTATATTGCACAGAAGCGTAAAATCAGCGTGGGCGATAAGATGGCAGGCCGTCACGGTAATAAGGGTGTTGTATCTCGTGTGCTTCCCACAGAGGATATGCCCTTCCTTCCTGATGGTACACCTCTTGATATTGTTCTTAACCCGCTGGGCGTACCTTCTCGTATGAATATCGGTCAGGTGCTTGAAGTCCATTTGGGTATGGCTGCAAGCAGACTTGGATTTAAGGTTGCAACGCCTGTATTTGACGGTGCAAACGAAAAAGATATTATGAATCTGCTTGAAGAGGCAGGTCTTCGCCGTGACGGTAAGACTGTTCTCTATGACGGAAGAACGGGTGAGCCTTTTGATAACCCTGTAACCGTTGGTTACATGTATTATCTCAAGCTGCACCATCTGGTTGATGATAAAATTCATGCCCGCAGCACAGGTCCTTATTCACTGGTTACTCAGCAGCCTCTCGGCGGTAAAGCGCAGTTTGGCGGTCAGAGATTCGGTGAAATGGAAGTTTGGGCACTTGAGGCTTACGGCGCAGCTTATCTTCTTCAGGAAATTCTTACCGTTAAGTCAGACGATATTGTAGGCCGTGTGAAAACCTACGAATCAATCGTTAAGGGTGAAAATATTCCTACGCCCGGTATTCCCGAATCGTTTAAGGTTCTTATTAAAGAGCTTCAGTCTCTTGCGCTTGATGTTAATGTCCTTGACGCAAACCATAATATTGTTGAGCTCAGAAGCGATGATGATGACAATGTGAATATGGACGAATTTAAGGATGAACTTCTTACAACCGTGAATGACGGTGTTGCATCGGGCTACACCGAAATAAATCCTGAAGATGAGATTTACGGAATTGTCGAAGGAACTTTAAATGATTCTGATGATGAAGATGAAGAAGAAATAGATGTTTTTGCAGATTTTGATGATGATGATTTTGATGAAGAGCCTACTGATGAAGAGCTTATGGCTATTGAAAACTCATCGGAAGATATAATTGAGTAAGGGAGGGGCAACAATGGAATTTAATACTTTTGAAGCAATGCAGATTGGTTTAGCATCCCCTGAAAAAATCAGAGAATGGTCATATGGTGAGGTTAAAAAGCCTGAAACCATTAACTATCGTACTCTTAAGCCTGAACGAGACGGTCTTTTCTGTGAGAGAATTTTCGGGCCTCAGAAGGACTGGGAGTGTCACTGCGGTAAATATAAGAGAATTCGTTACAAGGGCATTGTCTGCGACCGATGCGGCGTTGAGGTAACCCGTGCTAAGGTTCGCCGTGAAAGAATGGGTCATATTGAGCTTGCCGCACCTGTATCACACATTTGGTACTTTAAGGGTATTCCCAGCAGAATGGGACTTTTGCTTGATATTTCTCCCCATGTTCTTGAAAAGGTGCTTTACTTTGCCCAGTATATCGTAATTGACCCCGGTAAGACAGAGCTTAACAAAAAAGACCCTCTTACCGAGAAAGAGTATATGGCTTATTACGAAAAATACGGTGACCGTTTCCGTGCGGGAATGGGTGCAGAAGCAATTAAAGAGCTTCTTTCTGAAATTGATATAGACAAGCTCAGCGAGGAGCTGAAAGAGGAAATTGAGACTGCTCAGGGACAAAAGAAGATAAAGATTGCTAAAAGACTTGAAGTTGTTGAAGCATTCAGAAAATCAAATAACCGCCCTGAATGGATGATACTTGATTGCATTCCCGTTATTCCTCCGGAAATCCGCCCCATGGTTCAGCTTGACGGCGGAAGGTTTGCAACAAGTGACCTTAATGACCTCTATCGCAGAGTTATTAACAGAAATAACCGTTTAAAGAGACTTCTTGAGCTGGGTGCGCCCAACATCATTGTAAGAAATGAAAAGAGAATGCTTCAGGAAGCCGTAGATGCACTTATAGATAACGGCCGCAGAGGCCGCCCCGTAACAGGTCCGGGAAACCGTCCTCTTAAGTCACTTTCAGATATGCTTAAGGGTAAACAGGGTCGTTTCCGTCAGAACCTTCTCGGTAAGCGTGTTGACTATTCAGGCCGTAGCGTTATTGTTGTAGGCCCTGCGCTTAAGATTTATCAGTGCGGTCTTCCTAAGGAAATGGCTCTTGAGCTTTTCAAGCCCTTTGTTATGAAACGCCTTGTGGAAAACGGAAGCGCACACAATATAAAGAGTGCTAAGAGAATGGTAGAGCGTGCCCGTGTAGAGGTTTGGGATGTGCTTGAAAGCGTTATTAAAGAGCACCCCGTTCTTCTTAACCGTGCACCAACACTTCACAGACTTGGTATTCAGGCGTTTGAGCCTATCCTTGTTGAAGGCAGAGCTATAAGGCTTCATCCTCTGGTTTGTACGGCGTTCAACGCTGACTTCGACGGTGACCAGATGGCTGTCCATGTTCCGCTTTCTCCTGAAGCTCAGGCAGAGGCGAGATTCCTTATGCTCAGCGCAAACAACCTTCTTAAGCCTCAGGATGGCCGCCCCGTTACCGTTCCCACACAGGATATGGTACTTGGCAGTTACTACCTTACCCTTGTTAAGCCTAAAGAAGTAAAGATTACCAGTGCAGGCGATTCAGACCTTGAGGTAGGTAAGGTATATAAATATTTCGGCGTTGTACTTGAAAAGAACCGTGAACTCGAGGAAAAGGGCAAAAAGCTTATCGAATATACAGATAAGGGTGTCGGATGCTTTGAGGGTGAAATCGGCGAAGGCAAGTATTTCTCCTCTGTAAATGAAGCTATGATGGCTTATGACTGCGGAGATGTAGGATTGCACGCTCCCATAAAGGTTCGTCTCGAAAAGGAAATTGACGGCGTCAAAAAGTCAAAAATTATGGAGGTTACAGTCGGCAGACTTATCTTCAATAATGTTGTTCCTCAGGATCTGGGATTTGTTGACAGAACTGACGGTAAAAATGAGTTTGAGCTTGAGGTTACCTTCCTTGCAGACAAGAAAGCACTTGGAAAAATTGTTGACAAGTGTATCAGAGTGCACGGAACAACAAAAACTGCAACAGTTCTTGATGATATTAAGGCTCTCGGTTATAAATTCTCAACGCTGGGTGCTATCACCATCAGCGTAAGCGATATGGAAATCCCCGGAAGTAAGGCAGAACGCCTTGAAGAAGCCGAGGATGAGGTTGAAAAGATTACAAAGCTTTACAGAAAAGGTCTTATCACTGATGAAGAGCGTTACAGAAAGGTTATTGAAACATGGCAGGGCGCTAACGATAAGATTACTAAGGCTCTTATGGATAATCTTGATAAATACAACCCCATTTACATGATGGCAACATCAGGTGCCCGTGGTAGCATCAATCAGATCAGACAGCTTGCAGGTATGCGCGGACTTATGGCTAACACCCAGGGTCGTACGGTGGAAATTCCCATCAGAGCTTCCTTCCGTGAAGGTCTTAACATTCTTGAATATTTCATTTCAACTCACGGTGCCCGTAAGGGTCTTGCAGATACGGCTCTCAGAACGGCTGACTCAGGTTACCTTACCCGTCGCCTTGTTGATGTATCTCAGGATGTAATTATCCGTGAAGTTGACTGTCATACTCATGACGGTATCAATGTATCGGAAATCGTTGAGGGCAAGGATGTTATCGAGCCTTTGGAGGAACGCCTTATCGGCCGTGTAAACTGTGATGATATTGTTCATCCTGAAACGGGTGAGGTTATCATTCCCGAAAATACACTTATGAATAAGGAAATGGCTCAAAAGGTTGTCAATGCAGGAATAAAGAATGTTAAAATCAGAAGCGTTCTTAACTGCCATGCAAAGGTTGGCGTATGTGCACACTGCTACGGTGCAAACCTTGCAACCCGCGGTGACCTTGTAAACATTGGTGAAGCAGTTGGTATTATTGCGGCTCAGTCAATCGGTGAACCCGGTACTCAGCTTACAATGAGAACCTTCCATACAGGCGGTGTAGCAGGTGACGATATTACACAGGGTCTTCCCCGTGTAGAAGAGCTTTTTGAAGCAAGAAAGCCCAAGGGTCTCGCAATCGTTACGGATATTGGCGGTACTGTTACCATCAATAAGACAAAAACCAAAACAGAGGTTATGATTTCCGATAAAGACGGAATGGCGCAGACATACCTTATTCCTTACGGCTCCACCCTTAAGGTTAGTGACGGTGATGTTCTTGAAGCAGGCGATGAGCTTACAGCAGGTAGCGTAAATCCCCATGACATTCACAGAATTAAAGGACTTTTGGCTGTTCAGGAATATCTTGTTAAGGAAGTTCAGAAGGTTTACCGTCAGCAGGCGGTTGATATAGCCGATAAGCATATTGAGGTTATAGTTCGCCAGATGATGCGTAAGGTTAAAATTGAAGAACAGGGTGACAGTAATTACCTTGTTGGAGAAACTGAAGAGAGAATCAGATTCGGTGAAATCGTTGAGCAGTACAAGGCAGAGGGTAAAAATCCTCCCGTTGGGGAAGAATTGCTGCTCGGTATCACAAAGGCTGCTCTTGCAACCGATTCATTCCTTTCAGCCGCATCCTTCCAGGAAACAACCCGTGTTCTTACAGACGCCGCTATCAAGGGTAAGATTGATCCCGTTGTTGGTCTTAAAGAAAATGTTATCATCGGTAAACTCATTCCTGCCGGAACGGGCGTTCCCAAGTACCGTGATATAGAGGTTGAACCCGTTGGTAACGATTATTCCGACATTTTTGCAGACATGGTAGAAAATATGACTGCAAACGGAATAAAGCACGAATAATTTAGCCAGCCGTGCAAAAAAAAGCTTGACAACGGCGCCCACCTTTGCTATATTAGTATGGTGGTACAAGTGTGTGAAGGATTCTCCGATACCATTATATGGTGTCGGAGGGTCTTGCATATATAAATTTTATTACGGAGGTGAAATCATGCCAACCTTTAACCAGCTTGTCAGAAAAGGTAGGGAGACATCTGTTGTTAAATCTACAGCTCCTGCTCTTCAGAAGGGTCTTAACTCACTGAAGAAAACCGCAACTGACCAGAGTTCTCCGCAAAAGCGTGGTGTTTGCACAAATGTTAAAACGCAGACCCCCAAGAAGCCTAACTCAGCTCTTCGTAAGATTGCCAGAGTAAGACTTTCAAACGGAATTGAAGTTACAAGCTATATCCCCGGTGTAGGTCACAACCTTCAGGAGCATAGCGTTGTTCTTATCCGTGGCGGCAGAGTTAAGGACTTGCCCGGTGTTCGTTATCACATCATCCGCGGCACCCTCGATACTGCCGGCGTTAACGGCAGACTTCAGTCAAGATCCAAGTATGGTGCAAAGAAGCCGAAGAAGTAATTTTTCCGTGCATTCGCACCAAACAGTGTGACGTACGGATGTATATATATTTGTGTCGTTGCACTTACGGCGGCTATGCCGCAGAGTACCTATGAATTCATTAAAATTTTATGAAGGAGGGAAGAATAGTGCCAAGAAGAGGTTTTATTCCCAAACGCGATGTATTACCGGATCCGGTATATAATGACAAGGTGGTAACCCGCCTTATCAACAATGTAATGCTTGACGGTAAGAAGGGTACTGCACAGAAAATTGTGTACGGTGCCTTCGATATTATCAAGGAAAAGACAGGTAAAGAGCCTGTTGAAGTTTTCCGTGAGGCTATGGACAACATCATGCCCGTGCTTGAAGTAAAGGCAAGGCGTGTCGGCGGTGCAACCTACCAGGTTCCTATGGAGGTTCGCCCCGAAAGAAGACAGACTCTCGGACTCAGATGGCTGACTCTTTATTCAAGAGCCCGCAGTGAAAAGACAATGGCTGAACGCCTTGCAGGCGAAATCATGGATGCAACCAATAATATGGGTTCAGCTGTTAAGAAAAGAGAAGATACCCACAAGATGGCAGAGGCAAACAAGGCTTTTGCTCATTATCGCTGGTAGTATTGTTTTTCTAAGGAGGAGGATATTATGCCAAGAGAATATTCACTGGCTAAGACCAGAAATATCGGTATCATGGCTCATATTGATGCCGGAAAAACAACTACAACAGAAAGAATACTTTTCTACACAGGTGTAAACTATAAAATTGGTGAAACTCATGATGGTTCAGCTACAATGGACTGGATGGAGCAGGAGCAGGAGAGAGGTATCACAATCACTTCTGCGGCTACAACAGCTCATTGGAAGGACCACAGAATCAATATCATTGATACACCGGGCCATGTTGACTTTACAGTTGAAGTTGAGCGTTCTCTTCGTGTGCTTGACGGTTCCGTAACCGTTTTCTGTGCGAAGGGCGGCGTTGAACCTCAGAGTGAAACAGTATGGCGTCAGGCAGACAAGTATAATGTCCCCAGAATGGCTTATATAAATAAGATGGACATTCTCGGTGCAGATTTCTATAATGTTGTAAATATGATGAAGGAACGCCTTCAGTGTAATGCCGTTCCGATTCAGCTTCCCATCGGCAAGGAGGATTCCTTCAAGGGACTTATTGACCTTGTTGAAATGAAGGCTTATGTTTACTATGATGATCTCGGAAAGGACATTCGTCAGGAAGAAATTCCCGAAGATATGCGTGAGCTTGCTGAGAAGTATCACAGTGAAATGATTGAGCATATTGCCGAAACAGATGAAGAGCTTATGGAAAAATATCTCGAAGGTGAAACACTCACCATTGATGAGATAAAGAGAGGAATCCGTAAGGCTACTATTGATGTAACCATGATTCCCGTAACCTGCGGTACTTCATACAGAAACAAGGGCGTTCAGAAGCTTCTTGACGCAATTGTTGACTATATGCCCGCACCCATAGATGTTCCTGCAATTAAGGGTGTTAACCTCGAAACAGAGCAGGAGGAAGAGCGTCCTTCTGACGATAATGCTCCCTTCAGTGCATTGGCATTTAAGATTATGACAGATCCGTTCGTAGGTAAGCTTTGCTTCTTCAGAGTTTATTCGGGTACTGTTGACACAGGTTCATATGTGCTTAACAGCACAAAGGACAACAAGGAAAGATTCGGCCGTATTCTTCAGATGCACGCAAATCAGCGTAAAGAGCTTGAAACGGTTTACAGCGGTGATATTGCGGCAGCCGTAGGCCTTAAGAATACCACAACAGGTGATACGCTTTGCGATGAGCGTGCTCCCATTATTCTTGAATCTATGGAATTCCCCGAACCCGTTATCCGTGTTGCTATTGAGCCTAAGACAAAAGCAGGCCAGGAAAAGATGGGTATTGCTCTTGCAAAGCTTGCAGAAGAAGATCCCACTTTCAGAACTTATACAGACGAAGAAACAGGTCAGACAATTATTGCAGGTATGGGTGAGCTTCACCTTGAAATCATTGTTGACAGACTTCTTCGTGAGTTTAAGGTTGAGGCAAATGTTGGTAAACCTCAGGTATCATACCGTGAAACAATCCGTAAAGCCGGTCAGGTTGAGCATAAGTCTGCCCGCCAGAGCGGTGGTAAGGGTCAGTACGGTCATGTACTTCTTGAGATTGAGCCTCTTGAGCCGGGTAGCGGCTACGAATTTGTAAACAAGATTGTCGGCGGTGCTATTCCCAAGGAATATATCCCCGCAGTTGATGCAGGTATCCAGGGTGCTATGCAGTCAGGTGTTCTTGCAGGTTACAATGTAGTTGATGTCAGAGTTACACTTTATGATGGTTCTTACCACGAGGTTGACTCTTCAGAAATGGCGTTCAAGATTGCAGGTTCAATGGCATTTAAGGATGGTTGCCGCAAGGCAGATCCCGTTCTTAAAGAACCCATCATGCAGGTTGATGTTAATGTTCCCGAAGAATATATGGGTGATGTTATCGGTGACCTGTCAAGCCGCCGCGGCCAGATCCAGGGTATGGAATCAAGAAACGGCAGCCAGGCTATCGGTGCTTTCGTTCCTCTCAGCGAAATGTTCGGTTACGCAACAGACCTTCGTAGTAAAACACAGGGTCGTGGTAGCTATACAATGAGCCCCTCACATTACGAAGAGGTTCCCAAGAGCATTATGGACGAGATTATTTCTCTCAGAGCTAAGAAAGACTGATAATCTTTAAAATTTTTATTGATTTTAAATTATTTGTATATTATAATAAGTATAATAAAACTAACCATTAAAGGAGGATTTTACAATGGCAAAGGCTAAATTTGAAAGAAGCAAGCCCCATGTAAACATTGGTACTATCGGTCACGTTGACCATGGTAAGACATCTCTTACCGCTGCAATCACAAAGGTTCTTGGTATGAAGGGTCAGGCTGACTACACAGCATATGATCAGATCGACAAGGCACCTGAAGAAAAAGCAAGAGGAATCACGATCTCAACTGCACATGTTGAATATGAAACAGACACTCGTCACTACGCACATGTTGACTGCCCCGGACATGCTGACTATGTAAAGAACATGATCACCGGTGCTGCTCAGATGGACGGTGCTATCCTTGTTGTATCAGCTGCAGACGGTCCTATGCCTCAGACTCGTGAGCATATCCTTCTCAGCCGTCAGGTTGGCGTTCCCTATATCGTAGTATTCATGAACAAGAGAGACCAGGTTGACGATGATGAGCTTCTTGAACTCGTTGAAATGGAAATCCGTGACCTTCTCACAGAATATGAGTTCCCGGGAGATGAAATCCCGATCGTTTGCGGTAGCGCACTTCAGGTACTTGAGTGTGATTCTACAGACATCAACGATCCTGTATATGCTCCTATCGTTGAGCTTATGAACAAGGTTGACGAGTACATTCCTACTCCTCAGCGTCCTACAGATCAGCCCTTCCTTATGCCTGTCGAGGACGTATTCTCAATCACAGGTCGTGGTACAGTTGCTACAGGCCGTGTTGAAAGAGGTACTCTTACAGTTAACGAAGAAGTTGAAATCGTTGGACTTCAGGACGAAGCTCGTAAGGTTGTTGTAACAGGTATCGAAATGTTCAGAAAGCTTCTTGACAAAGCAGAAGCAGGTGACAACATCGGTGCTCTTCTCCGTGGTGTTCAGAGAAATGAAATCGAAAGAGGTCAGGTTCTTGCAAAGCCCGGTTCAATTCATCCTCACACAAAGTTTAAGGGCGAAGTTTATGTTCTTACAAAGGATGAAGGCGGCCGTCATACTCCTTTCTTT
>JAXJXW010000119.1:0-3193 GCA_036307325.1 Clostridia bacterium | reverse complement strand
TTATAATATATTCTATTACGCTCAGATGCTCTTTATCATCAAGGGTAGATGCTTCTCCCGTTGTTCCGCAGGCTATAATGGCATCTGTTTTGTTTTCAATCTGGAATTCTATAATTCTTCCAAGCTCGTCAAAATCAGGATTGCCATTTTTATCAAACGGTGTAACAATCGCACAACATGAACCTGTGAAAATAGGACTGGACTTCATCATATTACCTCCGAAATCAGTTATTCATATATTCAATAAGCTTTTCAGCTATTTGAACCGCATTTGCAGCAGCACCCTTACGGATATTATCCGCAACAACCCAAAGGTTTACACCGTTTTCAACACTGTCATCACGGCGGATTCTGCCTACATATGTTTCATTTGTGCCTGTTGCACTTATAGCCATGGGATATACATTGTTTTCAGGATCATCCTGAACAATTATTCCGGGAGCATTCTTAAGTGTTTCAACAAGCTCTTTCAAATCAAAGGGATTTTCAAACTCTACATTTATTGACTCACTGTGACTGTTAAATACGGGAACACGAACTGTTGTTGCAGTGATTCTTATATCGTCACGGCCGAGAATCTTACGGGTTTCGTTAACCATCTTCATTTCTTCCTTTGTATAACCGTCGGGAAGGAATACATCAATGTGGGGAAGACAGTTGTTTGCAATAGGATGGGGGAATTTTTTAGGCTCTTCACCGTTAAGACCGTCTTTAAGGTCATTCCATCCTCCAAGACCTGCGCCTGAAACTGCCTGGTATGTTGAATAAACTATTCTTTTGATTTTGTATTTATCATCAAGGGGCTTAAGAGCCACTACTGCCTGAATTGTTGAACAGTTGGGATTGGCAATAATACCCTTGTTCCACTTAATGTCTTCGGGATTTACTTCGGGAACAACAAGGGGAACTTCTTTATCCATACGCCATGCGCTGGAGTTATCAATAACGATACAGCCCTTTGATGCTGCAATAGGAGCAAACTTTTCACTTGTGGAACCGCCTGCACTGAAGAGCGCAATGTCAATTCCTCTGTCAAAAGAAGTTTCGCAAAGCTCTTCAACAACATATTCTTTACCCATGAATGTTACTTTTTTTCCTGCACTCTTTTTAGAAGCGAATAAATAGTAATTTTCAACAGGGAGTTTTTCTTCTTCGAGTACTTTAAGGAAGGTTCTGCCTACCATACCTGTTGCGCCGACAACGGCAATGTTAAATTTTTTCATGCGTTTATCAATCCTTTCTGACATGGCAAAAGATATAAAATTGTTCATATAACAACCCTTTGCCGATACCCCGAACGGGCACCAAAAAATAATTTGCATTTGTAGTAAATTATACCACCAAGTTTGGCTTGTGTCAAATTATTTAGATAAATATATCAAAAAAAATAAAGGATTTTCATATGAAATGTCGAAAACAGAAAATATAGGGGAGGAGTTGCCTTATGAATTTGAGAAAAACAGCGGTCTTGCTTCCGCTTTTTATATTGCTTCTTTGCTTCTCGCAAATTGCTTTTGCGGAAAATTACAGGCAGGAGGTAAGTGTCGGATTAAAATACGGCGAAAAGGCCGGTAATTCATTTACAGTGTCGTCTCCGGGGGGCGTTAATGTATATAATGCGGTCAGCGGTGAAATATTATATTCGTCTGCCGAAAAAGAAGATGTTTACATAGAAATGGGTTCAACCGGATTTGCCTCTTACAACAAATTCTATGCAGAAAATGTTGCAAAAATATCTGTTCAGTCAAAAGATTCTTCTTTAGTTTACTGTGATTCAAAGCCCTACCGTGGATACATATATGCCGAGAAAAGAAATTCCGGAGATATGGTGGTAATAAATAAGGTTAATACTGATGATTATGTTGCCAGCGTGCTGGGAAAAGAAATGAGCTATTCATGGCCTATAGAAGCACTTAAGGCGCAGGCAGTTTGCGCAAGAAACTATGTGCTTTGCAGAGGAAGTGCACATAAGGCATATGGGTTTGATGTTTGCACCACAACCCATTGTCAGGTGTATGGCGGATATGAAAGTGAGCATGAAAACACACGCCGTGCAGTTGAGGAAACGAAAGGTATTGTAGCAAAATATAACGGTGAGGTGGTTTCTCTCTTTTTCTTTGCCACAAGCGCAGGAATGACGGAAAGCGTTGAAAATGTATGGGGAAGTGAATACGGATATTTAAAATCCGTTGCCGACCCGTATGAAAATCCCAATCAGGCGTCAAGATACACATGGAGTGTAAAAATGACAAAAAGTCAGATAGAAGAAAAGCTCGCAAATGCGGGAGCTTCAATCGGTTCACTTTCAAGTATTAGAATTGACTCATTGACGCAAAGCGGAAGAGTAACAAAAATGACCTTTATAGGCACTGATGGAAGTTATAGCCCCACTCTTGAAAAATGCCGTACAGTGCTTGGACTTTACAGTCAGAAATTTACGGTTGTATCCGATGCTTCGTCAATGCTTGTTACTACGGCAGGTGTGGCAAGCTCGCCATATTCCGCAATAAATGCCGGCGGCGAAATTTTACCTATAAGCGGATTCAGTGCCATAGGAGGCGTCGGCGCAGTAAATACCGTTGTGATTGACGCAAATGCCGCTGAAAATTACACATTTAACGGCGGCGGATACGGTCACGGCGTTGGTATGAGCCAGTGGGGAGCACGGGGAATGGCTGAAAATGGATTTACCTATGATGCAATACTTCACCACTATTTTACAAATATAACTTTGGAGAAATAAAATGAACACAGAAGAATTTGATTATTATTTACCTGAAGAGCTTATTGCCCAGCACCCCCTTGAGGACAGGGCATCATCAAGAATGCTGGCAATAGATAAAAATACAGGAGAATATAAAGACGATTATTTCAGAAACATAAAGAATTATTTAAGAAAGGGCGACTGCCTTGTTCTTAATGACACCCGTGTTATCCCTGCACGGCTTTACGGCATAAAAAAGGAAACGGGCGGTGCTATTGAATTTTTGCTCCTGCATAGATTTACAACGGATGAATGGGAGGTTGCACTGAAGCCGGGAAAGCGTGCAAAAATCGGTGCTGAATTTGAGTTTGGCGGTGGAAAGCTTCGTGCTACTGTTCTGCAAATTTTAGAGGGCGGTAACAGAAAAGTAAGATTTTCCTATGACGGGCTTTTTGAAAATATACTTGATGAGCTTGGTGAAATGCCCCT
>JAXJXW010000118.1:0-28812 GCA_036307325.1 Clostridia bacterium | reverse complement strand
GGCGCAGGGCGTTGTGTTCCAGGATTTCCGCCTGCTTCCCAATAAAACCGTTTATGAAAATGTAGCGTTTGCTATGGAAATTATAGGCAAGAGCAGAAAAGAAATTTCAAGAAAAGTTCCAAAGATACTGGCTCTTGTTGGTCTTGCGGACCGGGCGGCGAATTACCCCAATGAAATATCGGGCGGCGAACAACAGCGTGTGAGTATTGCCCGTGCCTTGGTAAACAGTCCGTCGCTTATAATTGCTGACGAGCCAACGGGTAATCTTGATGTGGAGACATCAACCGAGGTTATGAGTCTTTTTGAGGAAATCAACAAAATGGGAACAACAATAGTTATGGTTACTCATTCGGAAAAGATAGTAAACGATATGTGCCGCAGGGTAATTCAGCTCGAAAACGGGCTTCTTGTGCGGGATGAGGAAAACGGGGTGTATAATCTTGGTGTTTAGAAATTTCAGATATTATCTTAAAAGTGCGGTAAGCTCCTTCTTCAGAAACGGTATAATGACATTGGCATCTTTTATAACAGTTACCTGCTGCTTGTTTTTGTTCGGCGTGTTTTTGCTGTTTACGGCGAATATGAACTACATAAGTGCACAGATTGAATCTCAGTGCGAAATTCAGGCATATATGAGTAAGTTTGCAAATGACCAGACATTAAATGATGCGTATAACAAAATACTTACTCTTGACAATGTTCAGGACGCAGAGCTTGAAACCAAGGATCAGGCTTTTGCAAACTTTAAGGATATGCTTGGGGAAAGCTCCAGTGTATTAGACGGACTTGAAGCCCGTGACTTTTTGAGAAGCTCAATAAAAGTAACCCTTGTGGACATAAGATATTCGGAGGATACCGTAAATCAGATAAAGAACATTGTGGGTGTCGAGGATGTAAAGGACAGGCAGGATATAGTAAAAAAGGTTATTCGCTTTACAGATGTTGTGAAGAAGGGTAGTATGATTGCCATGCTGATTTTACTTATTGTTGCCGTGTTTATTATCCAGAACACAATCAAGCTCAGCGTATTTGCCCGTGAAAAGGAAATACACATAATGAAGTTTGTGGGCGCAACAGACCACTTTATAAGAATGCCTTTTGTTATTGAAGGTATTATGATTGGTACTCTTGGCTTTATTGTTTCGTTCATAATGATACTGCTGGGCTATAATACTGCCGTAGGCTCTGTAAAGGATATAATAAATTTATTTGAATTCCTACCCCTTGAAAACTGTGCCCTGCTGCTTGGTGTATGTATGGCGGCGTTTGGTATTTTAATGGGTGCTATAGGCAGCGGAATATCAATTAAAAAGCATTTGAAGGTGTGAGGTGGTTTTGTATGAACAGGAATAATGTGAAGCGGATTGCCGCAATGATATGTGCCGGCTTAATTGCTTTTGCCTTTGTTGTTTCCATGGTTATGCCCATTGTAAATGCGGCACCCTCGAAGGAGGATGTAAACAATGCAAAGCAGAACACCCAGAATGCCAAAAATGATGTAAAAGCGGCTGAAGAAAAGCAAAAACAGGCAATTGCACAGTATGAAGCCATTGATAAGCAAATTACGGACACTGAGGATGAAATCTCAATTATTGAAAAACAAATTGAGCAGACAAAGCTTGATCTTGCGGCAAAGGAGGAGGAGCTTAAGGCTGCTCAGGAGGAGTTTGATAAATACCAGGAGCTGTTCTTATCCCGTGCCGGTACAATGTATGAAAACGGAAACACCGCTTATATAGAAATTCTTTTCGGTGCGGAAAATTTCAGTGATTTTATTTCAAAAATGGAAATAATTTCACAGGTAATGGAATATGACAAGGATATTTTAAATAAGCTTGAAGAGGGCAGAAATGCCATAGAAAATGCAAAGAATGAAATAGAAGGAATCCTTAAGCGGCAGGAGGAAAATGCCGTTTCATTAAAGGAAAGGCAGGATAATCTCACACAGGTTCTTGCACAAAAACAGGCCCTTATAGATGAGCTTAAAAAGGATGTGGAAAAGTACAAGGCCATATATGAAAGTGCGGAAAAAGCCGAAGCAGAAATGATAAGGCAGTACAATGCCTCTCTTTCGTATTCCGCAAATCCGGTTAAATATACCGGTGGCAAATTTACATGGCCTGTACCCTCCAGCTCCAGAATAACAAGCCAATACGGATACAGAATACATCCTGTATACAATACAAAGAAATTCCATTCGGGAATTGACATTGGTGCAAGCTACGGCGTTGATATAATTGCCGCCGCTGACGGAACGGTTACCCTTGCAACAACTAACGGGGGATATGGAAAGTGCGTTGTAATTAACCATGGCAGCGGAATAACCACCCTTTACGCTCATAACAGCAGTCTGCTTGTGTCGGTTGGGGATAAGGTAACCCGTGGGCAGGTTATTGCAAAGGCAGGCTCAACGGGCGTATCAACAGGCCCTCACTGCCATTTTGAAGTGAGAATAAACGGTGCAACAACCGATCCTATGGCATATTTTCAATAATAATTCCGGAGGGAAGAAGTGAAACGAAATATAAAGTTTTCAACTTTGATTTGTTGTGTACTGGCGGCTTTGGTAATTTCATCAGGCGTAACGGCTTTTGCTTTGTTAAAATGCGATATGAGCTTTAGCCGTTTAAGAATGGTGGAACGGATAATTGAAGAATGCTATGTGGAGGACTTTGATTCCGAAGAAGCCGAAAATGCGGCGATAAAAGCCGTTGTAGAAAGTACAGGCGACAAATACGGCGCCTATTATGATGAAGAAAGTGCAAAGGACACCTTTGATTTTATAGAAGGAACATATATAGGCATCGGGATTGAAGTATTTGCAAATGCAGAGGCGGATGCCATTGAGGTTATTGCTGCCTATGACGGTTCTGCGGGAATGAAAGCCGGTATAAAACCCGGTGATATAATTTCAAAAATAGACGGCAAAAAATACGGCGCGAAAGAAATGGACGAGGCGATAAATTATATACGGGGCACCTCCGTTAAAAATCCCATTGGTACAAAGGTTGAAATTACCCTTATCAGAGACGGCGAGGAAATTGCTCTTACAATGGTAAGAGAGAAGGTTGCCCTGTACAGGGTTGAAAGCGATATTTCAGACAGTGGCGTTTGCTATATAAAATACAGTGGATTTACCGTTGAGTCTGAAAATAAATTCGAGGAGCTTATAAACAATATAAAAAATAATGAAGCCGTTTGCGCCATAGTATTAGATTTAAGAAATAATCCCGGCGGTGACTTTGGCAGCGCAATAAAAATGTGTGATGCCTTTTTAGATGACGGCTGCATTATGTATACTATGGACAAAAAGGGCAATAAAACCGTATACAATGCAAAAAAAGGGGCTTGTGATTTACCCCTTGCAGTCCTTGTCAACGGTTCAACTGCCAGTGCGGCGGAAATAGTGGCAGGCTGCCTCAAGGCACGGGGCAGAGCCGTCATTGTGGGAACGGACACCTTCGGGAAAGGTGTTTCACAAACTGTTGTGTATATAAACCCATTAAAAAAGGCTGACGGCGCATTAAAAATAACCACCCATAAGAATTTTACTCCTGACGGAAGGTGGATAAGTGACAAAATAATCCCCGATGTTATCTGTGAAGCAGACAAAAGCGATAACATATATGATGACAGTGCGTATAATGTTGCGGTGGATAATTTGCTTAAAAAGGATTTGTCAAAATGATAAAAAAGTTTGTATCGGTAGCTTTGGCATTTCTTCTTATTTGCACAAATGTGCATGGAGAAGAAGCTCAAAACAATAATACAGAAAATAACAATGTAAGTGAGGCTTCGGAAATAGCAGAGCCGTCTTTAAATGCACAATCTCCGTATGTGATACTTGTGGATTCAAAGACCGGCAGTGTGTTATATGAGAAGAATTCCTCCGAAAGAGTTTATCCGGCAGGGCTTACCACTATTATGACAGCCGTGCTGGCTCTTGAAAACGGAAACCTTGAAGATGTTGTAAAGGTGAAGGAATCCTCTCTTGCAGAGCTTGGAGAAGGGGATAGCCGCCTGGGAATTGTCGCAGGGGAGAGGCTTTCCGTTCGCCAGCTTATTTATGCAATGATGCTTTCCTCTGCATCTGATGCGGCAAATGCACTTGCAGAGTATGTAAGCGGCAGTGTTGATGAATTTGTAAAGGATATGAACAAGCGTGCGGAAGAGCTTGGCATGAAAAACACAAACTTTACAAACGCAACCGGAGTACATGATGAAAGGCACTTTACAACCCCATACGATATGGCACTTCTTTCAAGGTATGCAATGCAGATTCAGGAGTTTTGCGATATTGTAAAGTGTGAGTCATACAGTATTCCCGCAACGGAAATGTGCGACAGGGAAAGAAAGGTCACAAATAAGAACTATTTTGTGTCAACACTTTTGAGAAATGATTACTATTATAAATATTCTACAGGTATTAAGACGGGATATACTTTAGAGGCAAAAAGCTGTATTGCTGAAGCGGCGGAAAAAAATTCCATGAGCCTTATTTGCTTGATTTTCGGAGCAGATACGGTTGATGGGCAGGTGCAAAGCTTTGTTGACTGTAAAAATTTGTTTGATTTTGTCTTTGAGAATTACACATCACAGACAGTTGTGGGAGAAGGTAAAATCGTAGCGCAGACTAAAATTGTGAATACACGGCGAACAAAGAAGATTGTTTTGAAAACCTCGTCGGGAATTGTGGCACTGAAGGATAAAAGTGCCGATAAAGCGGAAATAACCTTCAAGGATAATATTAAAGCTTCTGTTGAAGCTCCCGTAAAAGAGGGGGATGTTATAGGCAAGCGAGAGTATTTTGTGAACGGTGTGAGCGTTGGCTCTGTTAAGCTTGTTGCCGATAAGGACTATAATTTTGACCCCATAACCTTTATTATCAATAAAATGGTTGCATTTTTTACATCTCCGTGGCTGTTTGTGGGCATTGTAATTTTGCTTTTCGTGTTGCGGACACTCAGCATAAGGAGTAGGAGGATAAAACGCAAAATCAGAAATGCTAAAAGACAAAGCAGAAACAAAGAGCTGGAATACATGATGAAGAAATGAATTTATAAAGAATAATAGTGCAATATAATAAAAGCAAGGAGTGGGTGAAGCATGAATATCTGGCATGATATAGAGCCTGAGAGGATTAAGGCGGATGATTTTATTGCCTATATTGAAATCACAAAAGGGCAAAAGCAAAAGTATGAGCTTGATAAGAAAACGGGAATGCTTATTTTAGACAGGGTGCTTTATACATCCACGCATTATCCTGCAAATTATGGCTTTATCCCCAGAACTCTCAGTGAGGATGGCGACCCTCTTGATGTTCTGGTGCTTTGCAGTGAGCCTATTTTAAATCGGGCACTTGTAAGATGCCGTGCCATAGGCGCAATAATTATGGAGGACAACGGAGAGATGGATGAGAAAATAATAGCTCTTCCTTTCGGTGATCCCACCTATTCCAATTATAAGTCTATACATGACCTTCCCCAGCATATAGAAAACGAAATGTCCCACTTCTTTACGGTGTATAAACAGCTTGAGGGCAAGAAAACATTTGTGCAAAAGAGCGTAGGGCATAAAGAGGCAAGGGAAATAATTGAAAAGAGCATAGAGCTTTATAATAAAAAATTTATTGACAAATGCAATATATGATATTATAATGTAAGTGCATTTGCTGCTTACAAATAGTGGGCGGCTCCGGAGAAGCTCCCGAAACGGGAGTGCCGAAGGTGTAAGGCACATGTGTGCCGATCTCTCAGGCAAAAGGACGGAGAAAAAGAAAATCGTTATTTTCCTAAGAGGGGGCTGTTTAAAAACTTTAGTTGTTTTTAAACAGCCCCTTCAAGGGGATAGGAAAACTTGTTCAGATCACATTAAATTTTAATACTATTTTGATGTGAGTATACACATTATCATATTTTCTTGCGGTCTGGACTATTTTAACATCTCCTTATTTATTTTTATTTTTAGGAGGACTACATATGTTCGAAACCTTAGTGAATGTGAACAACATCATCAACGATTTTGTTTGGGTAAAAATCGGTCTTGTTCTTTTGATAGGAACGGGCATTCTGATGACTTGTCTCACAAAGTTTTTTCAGATTGGTCATTTTCGTCATTGGATGAAAAACACCATTGGAAGTGTCACCGATAAAAACATTTCGGGGCACACAAAGGATAAGGGAAGCATCAGCCAGTTTCAGGCACTTTGTACTGCACTTGCCGCAACTATCGGTGTAGGTAATATTGCAGGTGTTGCCGGCGCTATCGTAACGGGCGGCCCCGGAGCAGTGTTCTGGATGTGGCTCGCAGCATTTTTCGGAATGATGACAAACTATTCCGAAAATGTACTTGGAATTTATTTCAGAAGAAGAAATTTCAGCGGCGAATGGTCAGGAGGTGCCATGTACTACCTTTCCGACGGTCTTGGCTCGTACAAGGGCTGTAAGAAAATAGGCAAGGTGCTTGCTGTATTGTTTGCAATTTTCACAGTTCTTGCTTCCTTCGGTATCGGAAATATGGGACAGGTTAATAAAATCGTTCTTAATATTCAGGAAGCTTTTCCCGTTAAGTCCTTAAACTCCATAGGACTTTATTCAGGAATTACACTTTATAATGTTGTGATTGGCGGTGCGCTTCTCGCATTGGCTGCTCTTATTATAATCGGCGGCTTGAAGAGAATTGCAAATTTTGCAGAAAAGGTTATTCCTTTAATGGTTGTACTTTTCGTTTTGGGAAGCCTTTTCATTATCGGTGTAAATTACACTCACATTGGAAAAGCATTTGCTTCAATTTTCACCCGTGCATTTAATACAAAAGCCGTATGGGGCGGTGCAACAGGTGTTGCTCTTAAGGTTATTGTTACACAGGGCTTCAAGCGCGGAGTATTTTCTAATGAAGCAGGTCTTGGTTCTTCCGTTATGGTTCATTCAAACTCTAATGTTAAAGAGCCTGTAAAGCAGGGGTTGTGGGGAATTTTTGAGGTATTTGCAGATACAATGGTTGTTTGTACAATGACTGCACTTGTAATTCTTACAAGCGGCGTTATTGACCTTGAAACAGGTGTGCTTGCAGAAGGTCTGTCAGGCGATGCAACACTTGTAAGTGCAGCGTTTGGTACTGTATTCGGCACCTTTGGAAGCAAGTTTGTTGCCGTATGTATTTTCCTTTTTGCATTTACAACAGTACTGGGTTGGTCACATTACGGCTCCAAGGCTATTGAATATCTTGGAGGAGAAAAGGCAGTGCCTATCTATAAAGTAATATTCACCTTGATGATTATGTCAGGTGCGCTTATGACTTCTTCCATTGCATGGGATATTTCAGATACCTTTAACGGTTTAATGATGATTCCTAACCTTATAGGTGTTGTTGCTCTTTCGGGAACTGTTGTTAAAATTACGGACAACTATGTTGACCGTGTTATTAAGAAAAAGGATGTAAAGCCCGTTCTTTCATTCTTTGATGATATTCAGGCGGCAAACGAAAAGGAATTGGCAAATACAAAGTAATATAAACAAACATCCCATTAACACGGGGCTGAAAAAACAAAATGTTTTTTCAGCCCCGTGTTGTTATACAAAAACAGGTGCGGCGGAAAACCGCCGCACCTGTCAGTTATTAAAATAATTTTGGATTTCCCCCCACCGTTATTCTCCATGAGGGAACCATTTCGTAATTGTCGCCATGGGGAGGCTTTAGCTCATAGCCAAGCTCTATATTTTCTATCTTTCCTCCGTTGGGGAAGCCCTCCTTAATCTTCATAATCCGACTGAAAAAGGAAAGATTCTGTTGTGAACCCAGGCGTATCAGGCTGGGCCACTGAGCCTCTACAACGCAAAGCTCGCCGTTTTTATCCGTTTCCGCCCGTATATACATATTGAAAAGATTGGCGTTTTTATACATCCCGTAAAAATAATTGTTTTCAGAATCATATACGCTTTCCGAGATGTCTATCCCAGCCTTTTTCAGAGCTTTGCAGAGAGTTTTATAATCGCTTTTTACCGGGGTTTTACCGCTGCTGAATGAAAAATAGTTGCTTTTCACCGTCAGGACTTTATTTCCGTTTTCCGCTATAAGACTGTCATTTTCAGTCCTGAAAGGCATTTGCTTTCCGAAAAACATATCGGATAACTCCACTGCGGAATAAAATTTAATTGTGAGCACGGGAAGGGAATAGTCACGGCGGGGAATAATCGCTTCATCACATTCAAAGCCCTGAGCTTTGAGCGTGTTAACCGTGGCGGTTATAACCTTATCGGAAATTCTGTTTTCATTAAATGTTGTTATGCCCATGAAAATAAGCAAAAAAATGTTTATTCCAAAAAGCATAAAAATCATAATGCTTTTTAACTTTGACCAATTCAATCCTCCGTCACCTCTTTCGTTTCAGGGGTGTAATAATATATTTTACTGCTGTCTACGGTTGTGGCAAGCCATCTTGCGGAAAGCTCCTGCATGTTTCCGCTATCCAGATACCCTATATAAATATCACGGATAACAATAGGCTCATTTGAGGAAGTGCCGATAGTGTGTACAAAGTTGTCAAGTGCCGTGAGAAAATTATCTTCAATTTGATGAGAATAATCAGTATGATATGATACCATGTACTGTCTGTAAGTAATAATCCTTCCGCTTTTAAGAGTAACCTCAACGGCACAGTTCATATCATCATGGCCGTACCTTTTCCCAAGGTCTATCTCAACAGGTCTGCCGTTATAGTAATAATTGAACTTAAAGGTATATGCCTCATCATAATTAAAATCGGAAAGATTGCTTGTAACCAGGATGTTCAACGGTTCGCGGGAAATTGAGCCCCATGTTTTTTCGGCAAAATCTATGGCACTGTTAAGCGCATCATAAGCAGTTGCGCTGTTTTTAAGCTCTATTCCACGGTCGCCGCTTACGGCTTTATACTCAAACAGAGAGTCCGGGTAAATCTTAATTGAACCGTAATTTTCAATGTAGGTTAAAACTCCGTCATCGCTTTTGTAATTGTTTGACCCGTTAGAATTGAAAGAGAAGTTTTCAAGAAGCTGTTTCTCCGAATGTGTGTTAATAAGGGAAACGGGTGTTATAACTGCCGTTGTGGGGCGTGAATCTGAAAAGAGGACAAGCGGTGATAATGAAACATTGCTCTCAGATTCAATGAAGAGACCTGTGCTGAAGGCAGGCTCATAGTAATCCTCACCCGTTGTGTATACATTAAGGTCACTTGCGGGGAATTGGTACTTACTGCTCAGTATATATGCGTAAATATTTTCCTTTTCCTCATAGTCACGGACAAGCAGGCATATATCGCTACTGGCAGAGGAGGGGATAATTACAAAATCGTGAATATACTCAATTTCACTTGGTGCAAGCTCCTCGTCAACACCCATTATACGGCAGAATATCTCACGGGAAAACGCAATGGGATATTCAACATATATGCTTAAAGATTCAAGCCCTGCCTCCCAGGTTTCATTGTCAACCTTGCGGACAGCCGTTATATCTCCCTGCAAAAATCCGTTGATAATACTGCGTGTTCGCTCTTCAATGGGGGAGAAGCCTATGTCTGTATTATAGTAAACCATCCACAGTGATCCGTCATTTATCAAAAATTTCCGTGGAAGGGAAAGATTTTCCTTAGGAATACTGTACTCTCTGTCTGCGGGAAAGAGCTTCTGTACAAGTGTGTTTGACCGTACATAATTGACTAATTTTTCACCTACGGTAGAATAACTGTGAACAAACCATATTTCCGAGGTTAAAAAAAGCATATTAACTATTAAAATAAGAATTACCGAGCTTTTAAGCCTTTCACGAAACAAACACATTCACCCCAATTCAAAAAGACGGGCGATATACCGCCCGCCTGATGTTTAATTCATCCAACCGTTATACAAGGACTGTATTCCGTTTGAAAAACCGTTTACATTATTTAATATCTGCTGATTTAAAACATTGATGTCAAAGAAAACAGTCTGATACGAGCCTGATGCATTTTCAGCCCTTACCGCAAATTTATTGTGCCCCTCGGAAAGGTTGACCTGCTTATAAAACACGCCGGCACTTCCGATTGTTGTTTTCGTTGTATTACCGTCTGAATTTTTCAAAGATACATATGCAGAACCGTTAAATTTGTAATATGAAACCGTTACGCCGTTTTTGCCCGTGCCCGTTATTCCGTAGGTTTTCCTGAGCGTAGCCGAATTTTTCGTTTCAGGCTTTCTGACTACGATTAAATCAACTGCATTTCCGTTGTCGCCTGTATAAACCACATCGGGAACTGCGGCAAACGAAACGGTTGAACACAATATTACAAAAGCGGCGATAATAATAGCGCCAAGCTTTTCCATTTTGATACCATTCCTTTCCTTAGGGAAACAGATGATGAAGTATTAAAAATAATAGATATGTACAATAACATCATACTGCTACATTCATATTATACAACATCAATGTTACATCCGTGTTACAAACGGCTTAACGATTCATTACTTTTTATACAAAGGCAATGTAATTTTTACTATTGTACCCATTTGTTTGGGACTTTCTATAATTATGGAACCTTCGTGGCGTTCAACTATCTCTTTTGCAATAGCCAGACCAAGTCCTGTGCCGCCGCTCTTTCTGCTGCGTGCCTTATCAACTCTGTAAAATCTTTCAAATATTCTCGGCAAATCCTCAGGGGGAATGCCAATTCCGTTATCACGGACAACAATCAGCGCATTTTTAAAATCACTTGTGCAGGAAATTTCAATTTTACCGCCTTTGGGCGTATATTTTATAGAGTTTGAAATTATGTTTGTAAGCACCTGTTCAATGGCGTCAGGCTCACCGAAGCAATCGGGGTATTGCATGTTGACATTCACGCTTATACTGTGCCCGCTGTTTCTTGCGGACAGCCCCAGCTTTTCTGCAACGGATTTTACAAGAAGAGACAAATCAAAAACCTCACGGCGTTCAATTTTCTTTGAACTGTCAAGCTGGGAAAGGGTAAGCAAATCCTTTATAAGACGGGTCATTCTGTCAGCTTCGCTTTCAATTACCTTGATAAAGTTTAAGGTTGCGCTTTCGCCTTTTTCTTCGGCTTCAATATCTTCTATTGTTTCCGCATAGCTCTTTATTGTTGCAATGGGTGTTCTCAGCTCATGAGATACATTTGCCACAAATTCACGGCGGGCATTTTCAAGCATCTGCTGACGGGTAACATCACGAAATACCACAACAACGCCTGCCGCCAGCGACCTGTCCGTAATAAACGGCGCAAAATATGCTTTTAAAACCTTATTGTTATATTCAATATCTCTTTCCGTTGTTTCCGTAGGGTCAATATACAAAATTCTGTAGAGGGAAATGTTTGTGCCGAGAGAATCAAAAAGCTGGTCAAAATTTTCAAATTTGCAGTCTGCCAGAAGCTTTTCTCCTGCAGGGTTAATGTGAATAAGCTTTCCGCTGTTGTCAAAAGCCACAACGGCGTCTGTCATATGAAGCAAAATAGCTTCAATCTTATTTTTTTCCGTTTGAATTTCCTCAAGATTTTTGTTGATTGTAGCAGCCATATTGTTAAACGCCATGGTAAGTCTGCCGATTTCATCACGGGAACGGACTTCAATCTTTTGCCCAAAATAGCCCTCCGCCATGCTTTCACTTCTGTGCTGGAGTGTGGAAATGGGGGATATTATGGTCATAGACAGGAAAAATCCCAATATAAGGCTGATTACCAGCCCGAACATCAATGCCCAGAAGATGTTTATAAACATATTTGTGATTATTTCATTTACTTCTTCCTTGGTGTCCGTTACATAGATTATATATTTAACTTCATCCCCTGATTTCAGCGGAACCGCATAATCCATAAGGGGGGCTTTTTTATCCGTCAATGCGCCTTTTTCTCCGTTAAGGGCAAGTAAAAGGTTCGGCGATGTGGCAAAACCCGATACTGATTCCGTGGAAGAGCCCAACACATTTAACGAGGTGTCAAGCAAATAATAGTTCCTGAAGGAATCAATACCCATTCTGACAGAATAAATCTTTAAAAGCTCCAGTATTCTTGAGGGAGAATCCTCGTATTGAAGGCTGTTTTCGGCTTCGCCAAGAAATTCAGCCGTAAAAACCTGGTTATCAAGTACATTTCCGAAATCGTTATAGTAATAAGCGGAAATATTTTGCAGCAAAAATGTACCTACCACAATCATGACGGTTATGGTAAGCAACAAAAATATTGCTATTATTTTCCACTGAATACTCTTAAACATCTCATATACCCGCTTATTTATTGAAATAGTAGCCCACGCCCCGTTTTGTCATTATATACAAAGGAGAGGCAGGATTATCTTCTACCTTTTCACGAAGACGGCGAACCGTTACATCAACTGTACGGACATCGCCGAAATATTCATAACCCCACACCTTTTCAAGAAGTGTTTCACGGGAGAAAATTTTGCCCGGCTCTGTTGCAATAAATTTAATCAGCTCAAATTCACGGAGGGTAAGGTCAAGGGTTACTCCGTCCTTTTCCACTTCATACTGAGAGGGATTTATGGTAAGCTTTCCAAACACCATGGGTGAGCCTTCGTCTCCGGAAGCCATTTCCGAAGAATTACGGCGAAGATTTGCCTTTACACGGGCAAGCAATTCACGGATGGAATAGGGCTTTGTTATATAGTCGTCAGCACCAAGCTCAAGCCCCAGCACCTTATCCACCTCTTCGTCACGGGCAGTAACCATAATAATCGGCGTTGATTGCTTTTCCCGCACTTTTCTGCACACCTCAAAGCCTTCCATCTTAGGAAGCATAACATCAAGCAAAATAAGGTCAGGCTTTTCTGTTATGGCAAGGCGATAGCCCTCTTCTCCGTCATAGGCACAAATTACTTTATAGCCTGACTTGGTAAGATTGAATTTAAGTATATCAACAAGTGCAACTTCATCGTCAACAACAAGAATCAGCTTATCCATTGAAAAACCTCCCAAATATTATTACATATATTTTATAGTATTTTCGCGAACATGTCAATATTTACAAGCAGCTATTTTAAATAACAATTAGATTACAAATTAAGGTAAATTCTTGTAATCACATAAATTTAGTTGTATAGTTATATCAAGTATATTTTTGGAAAGAATTTAAAAAAACAGTGGGGAGGAAAATCATGAAATTGCCTTGGGATAAAAAGCATATTTGTTGGGGTATAACGGCTTTTTGCGTTATTGCCGCAAGTATTATTCTTTATATGATTCTACATAAATGGTCTGAAGTGGCTTCCGTTATAGCACTGGTATTTAAAAGCTTAAAACCCATAACATACGGGTTGATTCTGGCATACATTTTAAATCCCCTTATGAATATGATTGAAAGAACAATGGCACTTCCTGCAATGAATGCACTGCTCAAAAAAAGAAAAGACAAGGCGCGCAGCCTTGCAAGAGCTTTTTCTATAATTCTGACATGGGCAACTGCCTTTTTGTTCATTCTTGCAATTGTTGACCTTGTGGTTCCGGAGCTTTATAAGAGTATTGAATCTCTTGTATTGAGTCTGCCTTCGTATGCTGACACTGCCTTTACTCTGGCTAATGATTTACTTAATCAAAACCCGGAAATTCTTGACTTCCTGAAGGAATCCATAAACGGATTTACAACTGATATAACGGAAATTGTTAAGAGAATTCAGTCCATAATGCCAAATCTGAATAGCTTTATAACAGGCATTTCCAGCGGACTGTTTGGCGGAATTAAGGTGATTTTCAACCTGTTCGTGGGAGTAATCGTTTCCATATATATCCTTAAAGACAAGGAAAGGTTTGCGGCACAGTCCAAAAAGGTGTTATACAGTACTATGTCTGCGAAAAATGCAAACACCGTAATTGCGATTTCAAGGCTCACACACAGTAAGTTCGGGAATTTCATAACGGGAAAAATATTTGACTCAATTATCATCGGAATACTGTGCTTTATAATACTTAACATTTTTAATATACCGTACAGTGCTCTTGTAAGTGTGGTTATAGGTGTAACAAATGTTATTCCCTTTTTCGGCCCGTTTTTGGGTGCTATTCCCTCATCAATACTGATTTTATTTGCAAACCCCATAAAGTGCATACCCTTTATAATAATTATTGTGGCTCTTCAGCAGTTTGACGGCAATATTTTAGGCCCGAAAATTCTTGGAAATTCAATCGGAATTTCAAGCTTCTGGGTAATGTTTTCAATATTGATAGGCAGCGGACTGTTCGGAGTGTGGGGAATGGTTTGTGCAGTTCCAATATTCGCAGTTATTTATGTCCTTATAAGTGACGGGTGCAGAAGCTCTCTCATTAAAAAAGGCTTTAATTATTCATCTAAGGATTTTGAAAGTATAGACCATATTGATGAAAACAGCGGAAAGCCTGTGAGGCTGGAAAGAGATTGATTTTAAACTACAACGGAAGAAGGAAGAATAGATGCAGGCTTTTATTTCAAAAATACTGACATATGTATTTGTGATAATAATATACTTGTTTATATATGCCATAATTCGCATGATATTCCTTGATATTCACACTATGTACCGAAAAAAATCAGGCGGCCTGGCAGATGCTTATCTCAAATTGATAAATCTTCGCCACGACCTGGATTTCCCCGTTGACGAAAGCTATGAAATAGGTGAAAATGAGGTCATAGGCCGTTCAGGCAAGTGCAGCATTGCCATTGCCGACAAATTTATGTCAGGTAAAAACAGCAGAATCTTTAAATCATCGGGAAAATTTTATATTGAAGATCTGGACAGTACAAACGGCACCTTCCTGAACGGGGAGGAGCTTGAGGACAAGGCTGTTGAACTCCTTGACGGCGATAAAATTTCCGTCGGCAGGGTCAATTTCCTCTTTGTTATGCCGCAAAAGGATGAGTGATTATGGATAAGAAAATTTCTTCTGTGCGCCCCCTTCTGCTTTTGGTGCTGACTAATATGCTGGGTATGCTTCTGGTGATGATAAAAGAGCATGAGCCTGACAAAAACATGGCGGTTTTATGTATTGTAATGTGCGTGGTCAACATAGGGGCGTACATCGTGCTTAGTCTGTTTAAGCTCGGAGATGTGTATTTGTTTGTCATTACTTCAATGCTTGCCACGGTGGGTGTTATAATGCAAACAAGAATTGACGCTGACGGCGGAATAAGGCAAATGATTCTTTACCTTGCGGGTTCATGCGTCTTTTTTGCCGTGCTTGCGGTGTATCGGATTTTTCATAAGTATTTTTCCCGTTTTCAGTGGGTGTTTTTCGGCATATCCATACTTCTGTTTATAATAACCGCAATTTTCGGAACTGAAAAGTACGGCTCTAAAAACTGGATAATAGTAGGCGGAATATCAATACAACCCAGTGAGTTTATAAGAATACTTTTTGTTTTGTCCATGGCGGCGGTGTTTACAAACGGAAGGCGCATGGATAAAAAAGAAGGCAGATTTATAAAAGAAACTGAGAGAAAGAAAAGAAAAAGACTGATTACAAGTGCCGTTATAGCATATATCAATTTAGGATTTTTGCTTCTCCAAAGAGAATGGGGTATTTCCGTTTTGTTTTTTGCGGTATATCTTTCATTTTTGTATATATACGGAGAAAGCAAGCTTTTTACGGCTCTGAATGTTCTGGCGGCAATTTGCGGCGGTGCTTTCGGATGTATGTTTATGAGCCACATAAAGGTAAGAGTGGCAACATGGCTTGACCCCTTTGCGGATATTACAGGCAAGGGGTATCAGATTACGCAGTCTCTTTTTGCCATAGCGTCAGGGGGATTTACAGGCAGCGGAATAGGCTGCGGCAGTCCGTATTTTATCCCTGTTGTAAGCTCTGACTTTATATTCTCGGCAATATGTGAGGAAATGGGCGTGCTGGGGGCAACGGCAGTTATACTTTTATATTTTGTGCTTGTTTACAGAGGCTTTAAAATAGCACTTTCTTCAACAAATAAATTCCATAAGGCGGTAAGCGTTGGCTTAAGTGTGATGCTTGGTGTACAAACCTTCATTATATTGGGCGGTGTAACAAAGCTTATTCCCCTTACGGGAATTACACTTCCGTTCATCAGCTACGGCGGGAGCAGTATGATTACCACCTTTTCAGCCCTTGGAATTCTTCAGGCGGTGAGCAGCATGAAGGGGGAGGTTACCGATGAAATTAAATAAGAAAATAATAACGGTAATGTCCGCAGTGTGTGCACTGTTTTTGGCGGTCATAGTATATTTAACATATTTCACACTCTTTTCGGCTAAAGATATTGTAAATTCAAGCTATAACCAAAGAATTTGGGAAAAGGAAGAAAAGGTTTTGCGGGGAAGCATATTTGACCGAAAAGGAACGAGGCTTGCTTACAGTGAAGAAACGGATGACGGGCAGAAAAGGGTTTATCCTTTTAATGAGCTTTATGCCCATTCAATAGGATATAACAGCAGGCAATACGGCAAAACAAATCTGGAGCTTAATTTTAATGACTATTTACTTCAGACAAAATCCGTAATTGATGTAATCCGTTCAGGGGATAAAGACGGCGTGCTTACAAGCAAGGGCGCAAATCTTGAGCTTACCCTTGACCATTCCATGACAAAGCTTGCCCAAGAGCTTATGGGCGGCGCAAACGGAAGTGTTGTGGCAATGAATCCCGTTACGGGAGAAACCTATTGCATGTACTCAAATCCCTCTTTTGACCCAAATGACAATAAGCTTACGGAAAATTGGAAAGGCCTTGCGGAAAATGAAGCTTCGCCCTTTGTGTCAAGAGCTACGGGTGGCTTGTATGCTCCAGGCTCAACATTTAAGATAATAACCTCCGCCGCCGCTATTGAGGCAGGGCAGGGCGATTTTACAATGAATGATGAAGGCAAAATTGTAATTGACGGAATGGAAATCAAAAACGCATCCTCTAAAAAATACGGCGAGATTGGCATGAAAGAAGCGTTTAAGTATTCAAGCAATGTCTATTATTCCAAGCTGGCAGGTCTGATAGGCTCTGAAGCACTGGGAGACATGGCAGAGAAGTTTTATATAGGAAAGAAAATTCCTTATGACATATCAACGCAAAGTGTTGAAACTGATTTTTCAGACATGTCTGAAACAGAGCTTGCCGCTACCGGTATAGGGCAGGGTAAGCTCCTTGTGACACCGCTTCATATGACTCTTGCGGCGTGTGCCGTTGCAAACGAAGGCATGATTATGAAGCCCTATATGGTAAAAAAAGCGTATTTTGATGATGGGGGAACGGTTTACAAGCACACTTCCGAAGTTCTTTCAAAGGCAATGCGTAAATCCACGGCAGATACGCTTAAGGAGTATATGGTTGAATGCGTTAAAAGCGGAACGGGAACCGGTGCCCGAGTGTCGGGCGTGACCGTGGCAGGTAAAACGGGAACTGCCGAAAACGAAAAGGAAGGAAAAACCCACGCATGGTTTGTTGGCTTTGCGCCTGCTGAAAATCCCCAAATTGCAATCTGCGTTATGAAAGAGTACAGCGGAAGAGGCGGCGGCAGTGTCTGTGCCCCTGTTGCGGCGAAGCTTATCAGCTACGCAATAAATAATAATATAATAAAATAGTTGTTGACCTAAAACAAGGTTTGCGATATAATAAGCATGTAAGAATATTTTGAATCCACTTTGGAAAGGCAGGATTATTATGAAAAAAATCTGTACTTTTGCGCTTACTGCCGCAATGCTTTTTTCTGCTTCAGCGTCTTGCTTTGCAGCTGATGTCACCCTTTATGCCCTTGACGGACGCACGCTGACAGTTAACGAAGCGCAGATTACCACATATACAGCGGAGGGAATGGGCTGGTATCTTGAACCTCCCGTAACTCTCTATTCAGTTGACGGAAGAACGGTTACCATTGCCGCAAATGAGGTTGAAGCATATAAAAAGGTTGGCTGGTATTCACTTTCGGAATTGCCTGAAAATGCAGTAAAACCCACTGAGACTACTCCTTCAACCGATGCCACCAATAACAGCACAACAAGCAGTACCACAACCTCTGAGGCTACCTCAAGCACTGTAAAGATTAAATATACAGACGGCACGGTGATAAGCGTTCCTTCTGAGCATGTTGAAATGTATAAGGCTCTTGGATGGGTTCTTCATTCAAGTACAGCTACCCAGCCGGCAGATGAAAAGACTGTAACCGTCTATGACAGTAACGGCAATTCTAAGGTTATTGAGAAGGATGCCCTTGCGGCATATATAAGTGCCGGTTGGCTGACAACTCCGCCGCAGTCGGATAAACCAACAGAATCGGAAGAAATGGTTACCGTGTATTTCTATGACGGAACAACAAAGGATATTCCCGTAAGTCAAAGAGAGAAATATAAAACCCAGGGGTACTACAGTGCCTATGACGAGGCAGTTTATGCCTATGCCGCTTTCGGTAACGGCGGAGATGTCTTGGGTGCAACTCAGCTTATTGAAAACAAAAAGTATGAGCAGGCCTTCAACATGGTAAGCGAAGCTCTTGAAAAACTTGAAAATACCGAATCCGAATATGTTTCCATGCTTTATTATTTAAGAACCATGGTAACAGATACATGGAGAGAAGCGGCAAATTCACCACTTGGATTTATAAATTATTGGTTCAGCGAGAAAGACGGAAAATCAATTGTTGTTTTTGAGTACAGAAATGTAAGCAATAGCAGAATTACATCTTTCAGAATCAATTTTGACATTTGCGATAAAGACGGAAATGTTATTGAAACAAATTCAGGCTCATATTATGTAAACAACCTTCAGATGGTTCCCTGCGATAAAAAGCGTGTTGCGTGGATTATCCAGAACGGTAAGGATGCCGCAAGCATAAAGAATCTTAAAATTGCCGAAGTAGTATTTTCAGATAATACAAAATGGACTCCGTCGGTATAATAAAATAGTAAATAGGGGCTGTAAAAAAGTCGTTTTTTACAGCCCTGTTTTAATTAGTGTAAGGAGTGTGGCACAATGAATATAGAAGAGCTACGCAATATAATAAATTATCACAGCAACTTATATTACACAATGGATGAGTCTGAAATTTCAGACTTTGAATATGATGCGCTTATGAGCCGGCTTAAGGAAATGGAGCGCCTTAATCCTGAACTTATAACGCCCGATTCTCCCACTCAGCGTATTGGAGGAAAAATACTTGAAGGCTTTGAAGAGGTTACGCACACTGTTCAAATGCAAAGCCTGAATGATGTTTTTGACAGAGAAAGCGTAATTGATTTTGGGCGAAAAACGGAGGAAGCTCTTTCAGAAAAGGTTGAATATATAACAGAGCTGAAAATAGACGGGCTTAGCGTTTCCCTTGAATACCGTGACGGATATTTTTTCCGCGGTTCAACCCGTGGTGACGGAATAAAGGGGGAGGATGTGACGGAAAATCTGAAAACCATCCACACAATTCCCTTAAAGCTCACGGAAGCCCTCCCGTATTTAGAGGTACGCGGTGAGGTGTATATGCCCCATAAAAGCTTTTTAAAGCTTAACGAAAGGCAGGAGGAGCTTGAGCAAAAGCCCTTTAAAAATCCAAGAAATGCCGCCGCAGGAAGCTTAAGGCAGCTTGATAGCTCCGTTGCGGCAGAAAGAAAGCTTGATATATTTGTATTTAACATCCAGCAGATTGAAGGCAAGGAGATAAAAACCCATAAAGAAGGGCTGGAATATTTAGCTAAATTGGGCTTCAAAACAATACCCGATAAAAAGGTGTGTAAAAGCATAGAAGAGGCGTTTGATGAAGTTGAGCATATCGGCAATATGCGTGATAAGCTGGATTTTGATATTGACGGCGCAGTGATAAAAGTAAATTCACTTCGCCAGAGAGAGCTTCTGGGTTCAACGGCAAAGTGTCCCAAGTGGGCGGTTGCATATAAATATCCTCCGGAAAAGAAGCAGACAAAGATTGTTGATATTGTTGTTCAAGTGGGAAGAACGGGAGTTCTTACCCCCAACGCCGTTCTTGAAAGTGTACGCCTTGCCGGCACAACCGTTTCAAGGGCAACACTCCACAATGAGGATTATATAAATGAAAAGGATATAAGAATCGGAGATACGGTTGTTGTGCAAAAGGCGGGAGATATTATCCCTGAGGTTCTTGAAGTGGTAAAAGAAAAGCGGACAGGCGATGAAATAATCTTTAAAATGCCTGAAAAATGCCCTGTTTGCGGTGCGGAGGTTTACCGTGAGCCGGGTGAGGCGGCAGTTCGCTGCACCGGTGGCGAATGCCCTGCACAGCTTGCAAGAAACATAATTCATTTCGTATCCCGTGACGCAATGGATGTTGAAGGTATGGGTCCTGCCGTTGTTGAAAGGCTTTTGGAAAATAATCTGATTGCCTGCTCTGCCGATATATATAAGCTTGAAAAATCGCAGCTTTCACCATTGGAAAAAATGGGGGAGAAAAGTGCCGCAAAGCTTATATCGGCTATAAATAAATCGAAAGAAAATGACCTTTCAAGGCTTATCTTTGCTCTGGGAATACGCCATGTAGGTGCGAGAAATGCAAAAATTCTTGCCCTTCATTTTAAAACATTGGATGCCCTTATGGAGGCTCATGAGGAAGAAATCGCCGCAATTGATGAAATAGGGCCTATAATTGCGGCAAGCATTGTGCGGTTTTTTGCACAGGAACAAAATATAGATATTGTTGAGCAGTTAAGGGGCTTCGGCGTAAACTTTTTCTGCAAAGAGGAAAAGCAAGGCGGAGACTTTGACGGAAAGGTGTTTGTCCTCACAGGTACTCTTCCCTCATTAACTCGCAGTGAAGCCTCAAAGCTTATAGAAGGCAACGGGGGGAAGGTTTCCTCATCTGTAAGCAAGAAAACAGATTTTGTTCTTGCCGGGGAAGAGGCAGGCAGCAAGCTGGATAAGGCGAATGCCCTTGGAATTACCGTAATCAATGAAGAGGAATTTAAAAATATGCTGGGGAGCAATGAATAATGAGATGTATTGATGCACAAATGATAAAAGACACCGTAAAGGAATTATTCCTGGAATGCAACTACTTTATTGGTGACGATATAACCTGCAGACTTAAAAAAGCCATGGAGGAAGAAACAAGCGATATTGCAAAGAATGTTATTTCGCAGATTTTAAAAAACAATGAGATTGCCGCAAATGAACAAATCCCAATTTGCCAGGACACCGGGATGGCAGTTCTTTTTGTGGAATACGGCGACAAGGTAGTAATATCAGAGGGTGATTTTGAAAACGCCGTAATGCAGGGCGTAAGAGAGGCATATGAAGAGGGTTATTTAAGAAAAAGCGTTGTTTCCGATCCTGTGTTTGACCGCATAAACACAAAGGACAACACCCCTGCAATTATTCATACAAGAATTGTAAAGGGCGATAAAATAAGCTTCACCGTGGGCGGAAAAGGCTTTGGCAGTGAAAACATGTCATCAATAAAGATGCTGGCTCCCTCGGCAGGTGTAGAGGGTGTAAAGCAGTTCGTTTTGGACACCGTCAGACATGCGGGGCCGAATCCTTGTCCCCCAATGGTTGTGGGTGTGGGTATAGGCGGAACCTTTGAAAAATGTGCAGAGCTTGCAAAGCAGGCAACCTTCAGAAGCATTGAAAGCTCCAATCCCGATAAACGCTATGCCCGACTTGAAAAAGAACTTCTTGACGAAATAAACACCATGGGCTTCGGCCCTGCGGGACTGGGCGGAAAAACAACGGCACTTGCCGTAAACATAGAAACCTTTCCAACGCATATCGCAGGCATGCCCGTGGCAGTAAATATCTGCTGCCATGCGGCAAGACATAAATCGAAAACAATATAGCGGAGGGGCAGTATGGTAAAAAAAATAACACTTCCGATTACGGAAAATGATATTAAAAATCTTCAGGCAGGAGACAGTGTTCTGTTAAGCGGTAAGCTTATAACAGGGCGAGATGCCGCACATAAAAGATTATATGAACTGTTAATGCAGGGCAATGCTCTTCCGTTTGATATAAGCGGGCAAACCATTTACTATGTGGGTCCGGCACCTGCAAAGCCGGGTTATCCTATTGGACCGGCAGGGCCTACATCAAGCTACAGAATGGATAAATATACTCCGTCTTTGCTGGAAGCCGGGCTGAAGGCTATGATTGGAAAAGGCGAGAGAAATGATGATGTCATAGAATCTATGAAAAAAAACGGTGCCGTATACTTTGCGGCAATCGGGGGCGCAGCAGCGCTCATTTCCAAATCAATCATTTCCCAAAGGCTGATTTGCTATGAGGATTTGGGAACCGAGGCGGTTCGTGAATATGAAGTTAAGGACTTTCCCTGCATTGTCGCAATAGACTCCACAGGCCGTGATATATATAAGGAAGCGGTAAAACAAAAGGCGTAAATCTTTAAATTTATATAAATTTAACAAAAATATCTTGCCAAGCGGTACGGATTATAGTATAATGGTATCAAATAAAAGGTTACAACTTTTTTGTGACATCTAAACTATTTTAGGGAGGGCTATATATGTTAAATGTTATTATTGGTGAAAAAGGCTCAGGAAAAACGGCAAAGCTTATTGAGGCTGTACATACGGCTGAAAAGGAAGCAACCGGCAATGTAGTTTTTATAAATAAGGGTAAAAGACATGTTTTTGACCTTTCTCATAAGGTAAGACTTGTTGATACAGAAGAATACGGTATTGAAACCTTTAAGGAATTTTACGGATTCCTTTGCGGTATTCTTTCACAGAATTATGATATTGCTCATATTTTTATTGACAGTATAACAAAGATTGTTGATGACTCCATTGATGAATTTGAAAAATTCCTTGACAGAATTAACGCAGTTGCTGAAGAAAACAATGCTCATATAGAGATAATCCTCAGCATGAATCCTGATGCTGCTTCTGCGGGAATCAAAAAGTATGTTGGATAAAAATTAAATTGAAAAAGCAGTGTGAAATCAAGTTTTGCACTGCTTTTTATTTTATTTAGCATCATTGTTCGGATGATGAAATTATTTTCAGAAATTGATTGAAATGTATTGACAAACCTATATTCGTTTGGTATAATATCAAAGTCGGATTTATGGAGAGGTGTCCGAGCGGTTTAAGGAGCTGGTCTTGAAAACCAGTGACTCGAAAGAGCCGTGGGTTCGAATCCCACCTTCTCCGCCACATAACAATCCTTGCCTTGCAAGAGGCAAGGATTGTAAAATAACATGCAGAGCTGCGGCTCTGAAATTAGCTTTACTGCAATATGGAGAAGTACTCAAGCAGGTCGAAGAGGCGCCCCTGCTAAGGGCGTAGGTCGGGAAACTGGCGCGAGGGTTCGAATCCCTCCTTCTCCGCCATTTATGCGCACAATCGCATAGCAAAAAAGAACAGCAAAATCGCTGTTCTTTTTTTGTACCCTTATGTACGTTCAACATTATTCTTAAGGGTAAAAATTTCAGCAATGTTAAGTTCTATTACGATTCTGTCTTTGTAAACAGTTACGCACTTAACATACCTATCAATCAACAGCTTTTTATTTTTTAAAGTGCCTTCTTCTAACATTTTCTTTGCTTCTCTGAATAGCGTCCTTAACCTTTTCTCATCTATTGATAATGAATCTAACTTCTTCTTAAGTTCTGCGCTATTTGCTTCAAGCAGAGCTTTTTTTATTTCCAGATCTCTTAACTTTTCTTTTAGAGTAGGTGACTGTACTTCCATTAGCAAATCTACGATATGATTTATGTCTCGAACACACTTTTTAACTTCTGCTGAGTTAACCTCAAGTTGATGTGCCGTTTCAACATTCTTAGTGCGGACATATTCATTATACCTGTCAACAAGCAAAGGTACTGTTTTTTCGTCGAAGATTATATCCGATAACTTTTTAAGTACAATTGCTTCTATAAGCTCTCTTCTGACTTCAGGATTCCTACACTTCATATTGCGATTTCGTTTACTGCATCGGTAAGATACATAAAGAGGATGTGTCTCGTTTGCTTTTCTTGAACATCCATTAAACGTACTTCCACACTCACCGCATATAATTTTATTCGACAGCAGATAATCCTGTTTTGCAGTGTAACTACCCGCCTTATTTTTACGACTCATTAGTTTCTTTTGAACTTCGTCAAAATCTTCCTTAGATACGATTGCAGGTACACCACCTTCAACCCTTATGATTTCGCTGTCAGGCTTGGTTTTATGTCTATTAAACTTTCCATCAAAGTTCTTTGACGATGATTTATTATATGTATAAACGCCTGTGTACTTTTCGTTATGTAAAATTTCATATAAAGAGTTCTTGCCAAAAGGAAGCCCCCTCTTTGTTGTGTAACCCTTGCTGTTAAGCTCATTATTTATAGAAGTATAACTTTCACCTTCAAGGTAACGCTTGAAGATTATACGGACTGCTTCTGCTTCAAACTCGTTGATTACCAGTTTCATTGTTTGTGGGTCTACATCATACCCCAAACAAGGTTTCCCACCTGTGTGAAGACATTTTGAAGCATTAACACGTAAACCTTTCATAACCTCACGAGCTAAGTTTTTAGAATAATATTCGTTCATTCCCAAGATAACGCTTTCCAAAATAATTGACTCCGGGTCATCAGTCAAATGTTCAACCACAGACAAAAGAGAAACTCCGAACTTTTTAAGTGTACTTTTTGCAGTTAAAGAAATGCCTCTGTCTCGCGCAAACCTGTCCAGCTTATGTACAATAACTGCGTCAAATTCCTGATTTCTTGAATCAAACATCATTCTTCTAAACTCAGGTCTATTATCTGTTGTCCCTGTAATCGCCTTGTCGATATACGCTCTTATGACAACATAACCATTACTCTCGGCGTATGATTTAATAGCTATAAGCTGAGCCTCAATTGATTCTTCTCTCTGCATATCCGAAGAGAATCTTGCATACGCCACTGCTCTTTTAAGACCGCAGTTCTCGTCATACTGAGCATTCATTATCTGTCTGTAAATATCTGTTTCTTCTATTGGTGTGTTAATAATGTTTATTGTATCTTCGCTCATAACTTGCACCTCATAAACTACTTTATTATAACTGTCCATAAGTCTTTGGTACAGGTGCATTAGTTTTCTTTTGTAGTTATAAGGCTTTTTCATTGGTTCATTTATGAGCAATATGTATTATGCAACCTTTTCTTCTGTATTATTGTTATCTACAGAGTAGATAGCTTCAAGTAAAGCTTCGATATCATTTGTTGAGATGTTTACGATAAACTCCGTCTCACGCTCTTTCATATTTTGAACCTCCCTTCGTGTTATACGACAAAGCCAAGTGTTTCTAAAAGTTCGGTTAAATTCAAGTCAAGCACATATATATCGATATCGTATTCAATTGCCAATCTCATAAGGTCTTTTATGTTTCCCAAACTAAGTAAGCCTATGGATTTAAAAGTTACTGATTTAATGTATTCAGCTTTTATTAAAGTTTCCAAAGCTTCTAAAATAGGCATTTGGGTACCGCACAGCATATCATTGAAAACAACAATATTATCCATGATGCCTTTCTTTTTCAAATACTCTCTACAAACTACTTCTTGCTTTTTCATGTGGGTTATAGCGTTTTTGTAAGATGCTACAGAAATCGCATAAATGACATTGGTTTCTTTCATAATTATTCCTCCAAGCTTTTTATATACTTTTGATATTTTCGTGTTTTTCTTAAGTACTTGTGAGGCTTATCTTATGATTTTATTTAATAAAACTTGCACCTCGCTTTCTGTGTTAAATATTAAAGAGCCACAAAACAGAGCCTTCTACTTATATTATAGGCTAAAAACGTCCATTTCGTAAGCCCTGTTTCAAAATGTAACGAAGTTGTAAGGTTGCCAAAGTGCTTAAAATAGCCATTTTTAGGACACAGTACCTCTTTTCGATGTCTACATACCGAAGCTGATGCTCCACGTCCCATTGTAATGGATTTGTAACACACATAACCAGTCCATACCATGCCATATTTTTAATGAACCATTCCCAAATTTTCATCAACAGTGGGATGTCAGAAAAAACTTACTTTTGACAGAAACGCTGTTGCAACACCTTACCAGAACCATATTTCGAGCTTCTTTGAACTTACATTCATACCACTAATGTTCGAGCGAACTTACATTTTATAGCATTTCCTGACGAAATAAACTATTTAACTATGTAATCAACCCTAATAGATGTTTTTTATCTAATTACAAGCACCAAATTAGTCAAATAATTAGGAAAATCACTATTTAGATTAGGGAACACCCCATTTATTATCATTATATACACTCCAAATCATTTTATGACAGCTTTCACAATTTTTTTATAAAATCCCCGTTTTAACCCCTTTTTTCACTCAAAAATATATTACTTACCCCTGATTTTGGTTATAGGAACCCATTTTTAAAACTACGGAATTTACCCATTAGGAAAATCAATCCTTAGTAACTCAAACCATAAAAAAGCCACTGTCAGCAGTCAGGCGTCGTGAATCAACACTATTTCACACCAGTTCGCTAACGGTGGCATTTTTTTATTTCATATTAGATTTTAGTCCCAACCCTTAAAATCGAGCTGTTCAAAGTTCAAATCTTCACGCCTGATAATAACGTCGTTTGCCTCACGTATAACGAACCTGAATTTAGCCGGTTCTTCACCACAGGCAGGAATCTCATTTTCAACAAGCCAGTTCTGAATACAATACGCCTTTTCGTCTGCAGTTTTGAGAGCAATCTCATTGATGATTGGTAACGTCTCATTTTCGTTGCCCCTGAGAGCAGAATATATGCAATCAGAATACTTGTAAACAACTATGTAACCTTCGTTACTGCTTCTAAGCTTCTGAACAATGTAATCAACATTATTCTTTGTTGCAATCAAAATATTCTGTTGCGAAATGTCAAAATTAGCGTATTTTAGGCGATTACTATCTTACAAGAAAATTTAAAAAAATACTTCCCCAGGTCTTGACAAGCTCTGAAATAGATGATATGATGTTAAACTGCATTAAGTTGCACACATATGCTCTCTTGATATGTGCACAGGCGGCTTTGGTGTACGCAATATATAGAATAATGCAAAAAAACCGCCTGTAATTTAATTAGTTTATCAGACAACAGTTCTTTATATTTTGATGCCGCGCGTGCATTCTACACCACGGCAGCAATGCAGCTTTGAGAGGGGCTGCGGTGTATTCCGAGTGCATTCTACACAGGAGTATGGAATATGGGAAACCGTTGTTCGTCTAAAATATTTGATAGAGGTGATTTGATTGAAGCCTATTAAATTAGGAAAAAATGAAAGAATGACCTTCGCCAAAATCGATGAAGTGCTTGAAATGCCAAACCTTATAGAAATGCAGAAGGGCTCTTATGAGTGGTTTGTCAGAGACGGACTTCGTGAGGTTTTCCGCGATGTCAGCCCGATTACGGACTACGCAGGAAATCTTATACTGGAATTTACCGGTTATCGACTTGACGAGCAGCCTAAGTATTCCATTGAAGAGTGCAAGGAAAGGGATACAAATTACGAAGCTCCCCTTCGTGTACAGGTTCGCCTTATAAACCAGGAAACAGGCGAAATCAAGGAACAGGAAATCTTTATGGGAAATTTCCCCCTTATGACAGACCAGGGTACCTTTATTATTAACGGTGCGGAGCGTGTTATCGTTACACAGCTTGTTCGTTCACCCGGTATCTATTATGAGCAGAAGTTTGACAAAGTGGGTAAAAAGCTTGTTAACTCTACGGTTATTCCCAACAGAGGAGCATGGCTTGAATACGAAACCGATTCAAATGATGTGTTTTCTGTAAGAATTGACAGAACAAGAAAGCTTCCCGTAACTGTTCTTATAAAGGCTATGGGTCTTGAAACCGAGCCTCAGATTATCAATCTTTTCGGTGAAGATGACAGAATTCTTGCCACCTTCCAAAAAGATACCACCAAAAACCGTGAAGAGGCACTGTTTGAAATTTACCGCAAGCTTCGCCCCGGCGAGCCTCCTACATTAGATAGCGCAAGCTCTCTTGTGAACGGACTTTTCTTTGACGCAAAGCGTTATGATTTGGCTAAAGTCGGCAGATATAAGTATAACAAAAAGCTTGCTATGGCTGCCAGAGTTGAAGGCCATATTGCATTTGCCGATATTGTTGACGAAAGAACGGGCGAAATTATCACTGCCAAGGGAAACCGCATTACCCATGAGGAAGCCGAGGCAATTGAAAATGCAGGCGTAAACCGTGTTCTTGTTGATATTGACGGAAAGAGCGTTGTGGTATTTTCAAATAATATGGTTAACTCCAAGGAATATGCAGGCGTTGACCTTTATGATGTTACCCATGAAAAGGTACGCAAGGATGTTCTTGACGAAATCCTTGAGGAAGCGGCAGGCGATGAGAGCAAAATCAAAGAGCTTGCAGAGCAGCGCATTGATGAGCTTGTTCCCAAGCATATAATTATTGAAGATATATTCGCATCAATCAACTACTGCAATAACCTTGCTGAAGGTATCGGCAAGGATGACGATATTGACCATCTCGGTAACCGTCGTCTTCGCAGTGTTGGTGAGCTTTTGCAGAACCAGTTCAGAATTGGTATGTCAAGAATGGAACGGGGTGTTCGTGAAAGAATGAGCATTCAGGAGCTTGATATTGTAACTCCTCAGTCACTTATCAATATCCGACCCGTTGTTGCAACCATTAAAGAATTCTTCGGTTCTTCACAGCTTTCTCAGTTCATGGATCAGACAAACCCCTTAGGTGAGCTTACTCATAAGAGAAGACTTTCAGCTCTCGGCCCCGGCGGTCTTTCAAGAGAGCGTGCGGGTTTCCAGGTCAGGGATGTTCACTATACACATTACGGAAGAATGTGCCCCATTGAGACTCCCGAAGGTCCCAACATCGGTCT
>JAXJXW010000117.1:0-26059 GCA_036307325.1 Clostridia bacterium | reverse complement strand
CTGCAAATATGTGAATAATATACAAAAAATTATAAAAATCAGGAGTAAAATTATCTTAAAAATTTAAATTTTACTCTTGATTTTTGACTAAAAATGTGGTATAATAATTAAGTAAGTTAAATCTGTGTGTAGCGCAGTTTGGTAGCGTGCTTGAATGGGGTTCAAGAGGCCGGGAGTTCAAGTCTCCCCACTCAGACCAGAAAAGACGGTAGATTCTAATAGAATCTACCGTCTTTTCAACTAAATCCGTTTATCGCCGCCATAAAAGCGGCGGTTTTTTTATATATTTTATTCAAGGAAATCTTTAAGCTTCTTACTGCGGCTGGGATGGCGAAGCTTTCTGAGAGCCTTTGCCTCAATCTGGCGTATACGCTCACGGGTTACCTGAAATTCACCGCCTACCTCCTCAAGGGTTCTTGCTCTGCCATCTTCAAGACCGAAGCGAAGTCTTAAAACCTTCTCCTCTCTTGGGGTGAGGGTGTTTAAAACATCCATAAGCTGCTCTTTTAAAAGCATAAAGGACGCCGCTTCGCTGGGAGCAGGCGCATCATCATCGGGAATGAAGTCACCAAGGTGACTGTCCTCCTCTTCGCCGATTGGGGTTTCAAGAGAAACAGGCTCCTGAGCTATCTTCATAATTTCACGAACCTTTTCATGGCTCATTCCCATTTCCTTTGCAATTTCCTCCGAGCTTGGCTCTCTGCCCAGCTCCTGGAGAAGCTGCCTTGACACACGGATAAGCTTGTTAATTGTTTCCACCATATGAACGGGAATTCTGATTGTTCTTGCCTGGTCGGCAATAGCCCTTGTAATAGCTTGCCTTATCCACCATGTGGCATATGTGCTGAACTTATAGCCCTTTGTGTAGTCGAACTTTTCAACCGCTTTTATAAGACCCAGATTGCCCTCCTGAATAAGGTCAAGAAAAAGCATACCTCTGCCCACATAACGCTTTGCAATGCTTACAACAAGCCTTAAATTAGCCTCTGTAAGCTTTTTCTTAGCTTCTTCATCACCTTCTGCCATACGGCGTGCATACTCAAGCTCTTCATCAGCAGAAAGAAGCGGCACCTTACCTATTTCTTTAAGGTACATTCTTACATGGTCGTCAACATTTATACCTTCGGGAACGGAAAGGTCCTCCAAATCCTCCTCGGTTATTTCAACGGCATCCATCTTTTTAATCTCTTGGTCAATATCGCCTACAATATCAATTCCCAGAGCCTCAAGATTATCATGGATTTTTTCAATCTGCTCCACATCAAGCTCAATTTCAGCTATGGAATCTTCAATCTCCTTCTCGGTCAGCATTCCTTTCTGCTTACCTTTTTCAATAAGCTCCTTTATGATTTGTTTTTTGTTTACCGCTTCGCTCATCTTATCTACCGTCCTTCTTCTTTTTCTCTTTTAAAAGCTCGGATATTTTTTTTATATCGCCGTCAGATTGCGCCTTTTTTAATTTATCGTTAAAAATCTCGTTTTCAAGTGCGGCGTAAAAATCCGCTGCCGCATCCATAGGATTTGAAACATTAGAAGAATTTATCAGTATCGCCGAAAGCTCCTTTTCCTTGCCTTCCATATGCGCCAATAAATATTCTCCGCACACATCTGCCGTTTCATTCTCGTAAAATTCACAAATATGTGAATAAATCTCTCTATGTATGTCCTCCGAAAACATTTCCTCCGCCAGCTTGTCTTTAAGCATGAAATATGCCTTTTTATTTTCCGCAAGCATTGCCAAAACGCCCTGCTCAGCACACACACGACGATTATTTTTCTTAAAGTCAGCGGCACCCGTTTGAACGCCCACCGTTTTACGAAGCTCCGAATTGACTTCCTTTCTCACATTACGGGTGTTTATTTTCCGCACCTCACCTGCAATTGACCCAATGCTTATTCCGCTTTTTGCCGCAAGCTGATTCATATAAACTTCTCGTTCCACACTGCTTGAAATCTCAGCAAATATTTCGGCCGCCTTTTTAAGAACCTCAATTTTTTGGGAGGCGTCATTTAAGTCCACACCCCTTAAAAGTGCGTCAAGCCTGTATTCCGTAACGGTTTTGGCTTTTTGCAACAATTCTTCAAATGCATTTGCGCCGTATTTTTTTATAAATTCATCAGCGTCTTTCGCATTTGGGATTGTTATTACCTTAAGGCGAGTATCAAATTCTCTGAAAATTCTGTATGCTCTTTCACAAGCCTTAACGCCGGCCTCATCACTGTCATAGCACAAATACACGGGGCTTTTACATATAAGCTTTGCCTGTGCCGAGGTGAGTGCCGTTCCGCAGCCTGCAACCGCCGCATCAATTCCCGCCTGATGAAGTGATATAACATCCATATACCCTTCAACCAGAATAAAGTAACCGCGGCTGCTTTTTTTTGCAATGTTAAGAGCGAATAAATTTTTGCCCTTATCATAAACAATGCTTTCGGGCGAATTCATATACTTTGCGCCGTCACCCTCTAAAATTCTGCCGCCGAAACCGATTATATTTCCCCTTACATCTATTATGGGAAACATCACCCGTTTGCGGAACCTGTCATAAACATGGCCCTTTTCATTCATAATGCAAAGCCCTGCTTCAACCATCAATTCACGCCTGTAGCCCTTAGCTTGCAGATGCTTTAAAAGCCCATCCCATGAGGGCGGTGAAAATCCAAGCCCAAAAGCGGCTATTGTTTTCCCCGTAAGAGCACGCTTTTTCAAATATTCCTGTGCCTGTGCGCCCTGGGCTGAAAGAAGCGTTTCCCTGAAAAACCTTGCGGCGTCACGGTTCATATCGTAAATACGCTGTTTTTTCTTATGCTTTTCACCCATATCGTCAGGTGCATTTTCAGGCAGCCTTATTCCTGCCCTGTCTGCAAGAAACCTTAGTGCATCGGGAAAATCAAGGCCTTCGGCATTCATTATAAACTGCATTACGCTTCCCCCTGCACCGCATCCGAAGCAGTGATACAGCTGCTTGTCCCCGCTTACATGGAAAGACGGCGTTTTTTCACGGTGAAACGGGCAACAGCCCATAAAACCGCTTCCCGACCGTTTAAGCTTGACATAGCCGGAAACCACATCAACAATATCATTGGCTGCAATGACTTCACTGACAACATCTTCCGAATAAAATCCGGCCATAACTGCTTCTCCCTTCCAATGTACTATTTCTATATTTTACAAAAATTCGCAAAATCCTTCTTGTTTGATAAAAAAAATGAGAATTTTTTAAAAAAATGCTTTACAAACCGATTATGATGTGCTATACTTACTTCGTTGCATGCGGGAGTGGCTCAGTGGTAGAGCGTCACCTTGCCAAGGTGAACGTCGCGAGTTCGAATCTCGTCTTCCGCTCCAAAATAAAAATCCTATCGCAAGATAGGATTTTTATTTTGTATTATTTATTAAATTTTGTTGGGACAGGTTACACTTGTTCCCCTTTTTTTATTGTTCTTATTGACAAAAAGGTGCATATTGTTTAAAATATAAGTTGTAGATGTATGTGGACTTTTATAGGAAGTCGGAGGTAAGTATGCTATCAGCCGTGAAAGAAAAAGCTCATATTTTTGCCATTGCAATAGCCTCATTTGTGGGGCTTAGCAGTGAAAGTGCAAGTCTTGTATATGTTTTCTTAATATCCATGATTCCCATTGTTGAGCTTAGAGGGGCACTTCCCGTTGCGGCGGCACTCAGGCTTCCCGTTTTTTCAAGCTATATTGCGGCGGTTCTGGGAAATTTGCTTCCCGTTCCTTTCATACTTCTTCTTATAACGCCTGTGTGCAATTTACTGAAAAAAACGAAGGTTTTTGCATGGTTTCCCCGCCTGGTTGAAAAAAAGGTTGAAAAAAACCGTGCAAAGGTTGAAAAATATGCCAGATGGGGGCTTTTCCTGTTTGTGGCAATTCCCCTTCCCGGCACAGGTGCCTGGACAGGTGCTCTTGTTGCGAGCTTTCTGGAATTTAAATTTAAAGACGCCATTATTTCAATAATAGGCGGCGTTCTCACTGCCGGTGTTATAATGGCTGCCGTTTCATACGGCGTGCTTGGATTGATATTTTAATTTATAAAGGAATGATACAAATGAATTACAGAAAATTTTTCACTTCCGAATCTGTCACGGAAGGACATCCCGACAAGGTTTGCGACAGAATTTCAGATGCAGTTTTAGATGACATTCTTGCCAATGACCCCAATGCGCGTGTTGCCTGTGAATGTTGTGCCGCAACGGGTCTTGTTATGGTTTTCGGTGAAATTTCAACAACCCATCAATGTGATATAAAAAGCATTGTTAAAAAAACGGTTAAGGAAATTGGCTACACCGATTTTGACATGGGCTTTCACTATGACAGTATTGCCATTTTAAGCACCCTCAATAAGCAGTCGGAGGACATTGCATTAGGCGTTAACAAATCCCTTGAGGCAAAAAGCGGCGAATCTGACGAATTTGATATTGGCGCAGGTGACCAGGGAATGATGTTCGGCTACGCTACCAATGAGACTGACGAATTTCTCCCTGCTCCCATTTACTTTGCACAGAAAATGGCAAAGAAGCTTGCCGAGGTTCGCAAAAGCGGTCAGTTCCCGTATCTTCGCCCTGACGGCAAAACACAGGTTACCGTTGAATATTGCGGTGATAAGGTGAAAAGAATTGATACGGTTGTGCTTTCAACCCAGCACACACCTGATGTGACACTTGAGCAAATTAAAAACGACATGATTGAATTTGTTATTAAGCCTGTTGTTGACCCGTCACTTATTGATGAGAACACAAAATATTTTATAAACCCCACAGGCAGATTTGTAATCGGCGGGCCCCAGGGTGATTCAGGGCTTACCGGCAGAAAGATTATTGTTGACACCTACGGCGGATTTGCGCCCCACGGCGGCGGTGCATTTTCAGGCAAGGACCCCACAAAGGTTGACCGCAGCGCCTGCTACATGGCAAGATATATTGCAAAAAATATTGTTGCTGCAAAGCTTGCAGATAAATGCCAGATTCAGCTTGCTTACGCAATAGGTGTGGCAAAGCCCGTTTCCGTAAGAATTGATACCTTCGGCACAGGAGTAATCAGTGACGAAAAGATTGAAAAGATTGTTGACGAGCTGTTTGATCTCCGCCCCTCGGCAATTATTAAAAAGCTTAACCTTCGCAGACCGATTTATACGCAAACATCATCATACGGTCATTTCGGAAGGAGCGACCTTGACCTTCCCTGGGAAAAGCTTGATATGGTTGACGCAATAAAAAAATATCTATAAGACAAATCGCCCCGATATTCATATAATGGTATCGGGGTGATTGATATGCTTTGGTTATTTGCGGCGCTTGCGGTTGCGGTTACCCTTACAATGCTTTCCCTTGTAATATTTACGCCACTTATAATGACAAAAAAAGATAATTCGATTGGTAGTGAACCCTATGGAGAAGGAGATTCTTGAAGGCGAGATTTATGAAATTATATATCAGAACGAGGAAAACGGATATACCGTATGTGATGTAAGCTGCAACAATTCCCTTATAACGGCATGCGGTCATATGCCGTTTATTGCTCCCGGTGAGGCCGTAAGGCTGACGGGCAAATGGGTTAATCATCCGGAATACGGAGAGCAGTTCAGCGTGGACATGGCGGAAAGGGCACTGCCGCGAAAAACGAGTGCCATTTTGGCATACCTTTCTTCAGGGATAATAAGCGGCGTAAGAGAATCCACTGCAAAGAAAATAATTGATAAATTCGGCGAGGACTCCCTTGATATAATAGCACTGGAGCCTGAAAAGCTGGTTCAAATCAAGGGCATATCGCCCATGCGCGCAAAAAAAATATCGGAGTCGTTTATAATAAGGCGTGATGCGGCGCAAACAGTTATATTTCTCCAGGAATATGCCGTTTCCCCCACGATTGCCATGAGGGTGCATAAACGCTTCGGACAGACGGCGGTTGAGCTTATAAAGGAAAATCCGTATATTCTTTGTGATAAAATTGAGCGTATAGGCTTTAAAACCGCCGACAGGATTGCCGCTGAAATGCACATTGCCCATAACCACAAGGGCAGAATTGCAAGCGGTATAAAATATGCCCTTGGACAAGCTGCACTTTCGGGGCATACCTGCTTTGAAAGAGAAATGCTTATTAACTACTGCGTTAAGCTTCTGGGCTGTGAGTACAATGAAATTTGCGAGGTTTTTGGCAATCTTAAAGAAAATGCACAGATAATTTTGGAAAATGATTTTGTGTTTCTTCCCCTTTATTACAACATGGAGTGCTCAGTTGCAAGCCGACTGAAAGAGATTATGAATTTCTCTGCGCCCGTATCAGAGGAGCTTGACTTTGAAATATCAAAGCATGGTGCCGCTCTGGGCATAAGCCTTTCTCCCATGCAGGAGGAGGCCGTGAGAAAAGCAAACGAATGCGGCGCTCTTGTTATAACGGGCGGCCCCGGAACGGGAAAAACAACCATAATGAAAATCATTCTTGAAATATTTAAGGAAAAGCACCTTTCAATAGCTCTTTGTGCACCCACGGGAAAGGCGGCAAAAAGGCTCACCCTGTCGTGCGGTGATGAAGCAAAAACCCTTCACCGCCTTCTTGAGGTACAACCTACGGACAGTGAAGAGAATCAGCGTTTTTCACGGAATGAAACAAATCCCCTTGATGCCGATGTGGTAATTGTGGATGAGATGAGCATGGTTGATATACTTCTTTTCGGTGCACTGCTTAAAGCCCTTAAGCGAGGTGCCCGTCTTATTATTGCCGGTGACGCTGACCAGCTTCCCTCTGTAGGTGCGGGAAATGTTTTGCATGATATTATTGCAAGCGGCGTCATTCCCTGTGTTCGGCTGAACGAGGTTTTCCGCCAGGCAGGGGAAAGCCGAATTGTTACCAACGCACACAGAATCAATAACGGGCTTATGCCCCTTGAAAATGACAGCTCCACAGACTTTTTCTTTATGCCCCGTTCCAATGAAGCCATAGCCGATACTATTTGCGAGCTTTGCACAGGCAGGCTGGAAAAAGCCTATGGGTTTGACAATATTTCAGACATACAGGTGCTTACTCCGTCACGAAAGGGAATTTCGGGAACAATTAACCTGAACCGAATTTTGCAATCAAGGCTTAATCCCCCCTCAAAGGGTAAGAAGGAAAAAAAGTTCGGGGAACGCATTTTCAGGGTTGGGGATAAGGTAATTCAAACGAAAAACGACTATGACATGATTTGGTCCCTGCCTGACGGCTCTGCGGAAGGAATAGGAATTTACAACGGAGATATAGGCACAATTCTTGACATATCAAACCGTGATAAAACCCTTACAATAAAATTTGACGAAAATAAAATTGTTGAATATGATTTTTCCTCTGTTGATGAGCTTGAAATTGCATATGCCCTTACCGTTCACAAAAGCCAGGGCAGCGAATGGAGTGCCGTTATTATCCCTGCCGCTTCGTTTCCACCGCCACTTATGACAAGAAATCTTCTGTACACTGCCGTCACCAGGGCAAAAAAGCTTGTCCTGATTGTGGGAAATTCCGATTGCGTCAGCCGCATGGTAAAAAACAACCATGTTCAGGTAAGATACAGCAGTCTTGAAAGAAGGCTGAGAGAATGAAGCTTTTAAACCTCCTGTTTCCTCCGAAATGCCCTTTTTGCGGTGACATCACAAAGGAAAAGAATCCCGTTTGCCGCCGCTGCATTGAAGAGATTCCCTTTATCAGCGGAAAGGTTTGCCTCATTTGCGGTATACCACTGGAGGATTACTCATATGATATTTGCCTTGGCTGCAGCAAATCAAACAGGTATTTCACGAAGGCTTTTCCCGTATTCACCTATGAAGGCTCGGTAAGCAGGGCAATCAAGCGTTTCAAGTACAATCACCATCCCTCCTTCGCTTACGGATTTTCAGTTTTAATGGCGCAGACAATTCTTAACACCGAAGAATTTTTACGGGGCTTTGATTTTATTACTTATGTGCCCCAAAGCCGTATTGAGCATTTTAAAAAAGGGTATAACCAATCTTATTTACTGGCAAAGGAGCTTTCAAAGCTGCTTAAGCTTCCTCTTAAAGATACCCTTAAGAGAAAAAACACTCCCAGGCAGGCTACGCTTAAGGCACCTGAAAGAGTAAAGAATGCCCGAAGAAGCTATTTTCCCAAGGTTGATGAGGTCAGCGGAACTGTGCTTCTCGTTGATGATGTGCTGACTACGGGAGCAACTGCTTCATACTGTGCAAAGCTGCTTCGGGAGCTGGGTGCGGAGCGTGTTTATGTTGCGGTACTTGCTGCAAGGAAGTGACGAGGCTATGAAAGAAAAAATTTTACGCTTTATAAACTCAATAGGGATTGAAAAGTGCGGAATCGCTCCATATGACAATGATTTTTGTGCAATAGTCTGTCTTTTTCCGTATTTTAGCGGTTATAAAGAGGGAAATCTTTCCGTATATACCTACAGTGAGGATTATCACCTTATTATAAAAGACAAGCTTGCTCTTATATGCGATTATCTTCATTCAATAGCTCCCGATTGCCGTTGTGAGAGCTTTGCCGATATAGGCCCTGAAATTGACCGACTTTTGGCATATGAAGCAGGGCTGGGCTTTTACGGAAAAAATCACATGCTTATAAATGATGACTTCGGAAGCTATTTTTTTATAGGCTACATCAAATGCTCCCTGAAGCTTGAACGGGATGCTCCCCTTGACAAAACCTGCCTTTCCTGCAACGAGTGCATAAAGTACTGCCCCGGCGGTGCACTGGGCACTACCTTTGACATAAACAGATGTGCATCACACATCAGCCAAAAAAAAGGCGAGCTTTCCCCGGAGGAAAAGTCCATACTGAAAAAAAGCGGGCTTGTTTTCGGTTGTGACCAATGCCAAAGGGTGTGCCCCCACAACAAAGCCCTTAAACCGCCCATGAAGGAGTTTTGCCAAAACATAAAGGAAAGTATATCAAAAAGCGAGCTGGAGGCCTTATCGGGGCGAAAATTCGCTGAAAAATACAAAAACCGCGCCTTTTCCTGGCGCGGCAAAAATGTACTTCTAAGAAATATCAATATTATCGAGGGCACTGAGCGCAAGTGAAGAAACATATTCATAGCGCTCTTTTTTATTTTTGATTTTTATTCTTTCCCACTCAATTATGCCGAAGTTTGCATTCATGGGCTGGAAGTTTTTATTTTCCCTGTCTGTTATATATTTAATAAGCGCACCTGTGCAGGTTGAAGGGGGAAAACAAACGCCTTCTCTCCCTTGCATTATTCTTGCGGCGTTTATACCTGCCACAAGCCCTGAGGATGCCGATTCCACATATCCCTCCACACCTGTAATCTGCCCTGCAAAAAAGATGTGCGGCTCTTTTTTTAGCCTGTAAAACTCATCAAGGAGAGTGGGTGCATTGATAAATGTGTTTCTGTGCATAACGCCGTAGCGTACAAATTCAGCATTTTCAAGACCTGGTATCATGGAGAAAACCCTCTTTTGTTCTCCAAATTTCAGATTTGTCTGAAATCCCACCAGATTATAAAGGGTACCACATGTATTATCCCGCCGAAGCTGAAGCACCGCATAAGGCTCCTTCCCCGTCTTTGGGTCAGGCAAGCCCTTAGGCTTAAGCGGGCCGAAGCACAAGGTATCATGCCCACGCATTGCCATTATTTCAACGGGCATACATCCTTCAAACACCTTGATGTTTTCAACCTTCTCGTGAAGGGGTGCCCGCTGAGCATTTATAAGCTCATTATAGAAGGCGTCATATTCTTCACGGCTCATGGGACAGTTTATATAATCCGCCGTGCCTTTATTATAACGAGCTGCCATGTAGGTTTTGCTTTCGTCAATGCTTTCACGAGTCACCACAGGTGCGGCGGCGTCATAGAAGGAAAGCCTTTCTTCCCCCGTTATACGCATTATTTCCTGCGCCAAATTGTCATCACACAGCGGCCCTGCCGCCACAATCGTATATTCGTCACAGTTTATTTGCTGCACACATTCGTTTATAACCTCAATATTGGGGTGATTTTTTATATTTTCGGTTACAAGCTCTGCAAACATATCCCTGTCAACCGCAAGGGCACCCCCTGCCGGCACACGGGTTTCATCTGCACATTTAATAACCAGGCTTCCCATGCGGCGCATTTCCTCCTTTAGAAGTCCGCACGCATTGTCAAGCCCGTTTCCCTTAAGAGAGTTGGAACACACCAGCTCGCACAGGTTTTCATTTGTGTGAGCCGGTGAATATTTAACGGGCTTCATTTCATAAAGCTTCACTTGTATACCGCGGTTAGCGGCTTGCCATGCGGCTTCACAACCTGCAAGACCGCCGCCTATTATCTTAAGCACCATATTTTTAACCCTGTTTCTTTTTGTTTGTTTCACAATCGGGATTTGAGCAAACTGTAATGCTTCCCTTTTTAACATACTTTCTTGTCATAATTCCGCCGCATTTCGGGCATGGCGTTTTAACAGGCTCCTCCCACAATATAAAGTCACACTTCGGCGCAAATTCGCAGGAATAGTATTTTTTGCCCCGCTGGCTTTTTCGTGCAACGATTCTTCCCCCGCACTTAGGACAAGTTACGCCGGTATCCTGAAGTATGGGCTTGGCATTTCTGCATTCGGGAAATCCCGGACAAGCCAGAAACTTGCCGAATTTTCCCAGCTTGACAACCATGTTTCTGCCGCATTTTTCGCAAATCTCATCGGATTGTTCAGGCTTAATTTCCACCTTTTCAATAGATTCCTCCGCCTTTTTGAGAACGCTCTTAAAGGGCTTATAAAAATCATCTATTACAGAGGTCCAGTTTTCACTGCCTTCTTCAATATTGTCAAGCTTTTGCTCCATATTTGCGGTAAAATCCACATCCACAATATCGGCAAAATTTTCCGTCATTATATCTGTTACTATACTTCCCAGCTCCGTAGGCTTGAGCATACGCTTCTCACGGGCAACATAATCCCTTCCCAGTATTGTGCTTATGGTGGGCGCATATGTGCTTGGGCGGCCAATACCGTTTTCCTCCATTGTTTTAATAAGGGAGGCTTCCGTATAACGAGCCGGCGGCTCCGTAAAGTGCTGCTCATCTTTAAAGTCGGCAGCCTTAAGCACCATGTCCTTTTCAACCTTTATAAGGCGTTTTGAATCCTTTTCCTCGTCATCTTCACTGCCCTCTACATATACTGCACGGTAGCCTGCAAATTTAATTGTACTGCCGCTTGCACGGAAGGTTACCGTATTGGCGTCTATCTGAGCAGATACGGTATCGTAAATTGCACTTTCCATCTGGCTTGCGATAAATCTTTCCCAAATAAGCTTATAGAGCTTATAAAGGTCTGCCGGAACGCTTTCCTTTATGCTTTCCGGAAGAATTTCCGCCATTGTGGGGCGTATTGCTTCATGGGCATCCTGGGCATTCTTCCCTGTTTTATATACACGGGCCTTTTGCGGCACATACTCTTTTCCGTACTTTTCTTCTATTAAGCTTCTTGCCTTACCGATAGCTTCAGGAGTAATGCGAAGGGAGTCTGTTCTCATATATGTTATAAGTCCGAGACTTCCGTGCCCCTTAACCTCAACGCCTTCGTAAAGCTGCTGTGCAGCTGACATTGTTCTTTTTGCCGTAAAGCCAAGCTTTCTGCTTGCTTCCTGCTGAAGTGTGCTTGTGGTAAAGGGCGGCATGGGATTTTTTATTTTTTGGGCATATGATGCGCTTGTAACAACAAAATCCGAGTCCTTAACCATATTTATTATGCTTTGCGTTTCTTCATAGGTTGCAAGCTCTTTTTTCTTTCCGTTAATGCCGTAATAGCGCACGGTAAATGCTTTTTTGCCGTTTTTATCGGCAAGGTCAGCCGAAAGGGTCCAATACTCCTTGGGTTCAAAGGCATTTATTTCCCGTTCTCTGTCAACAACAAGCTTTGTTGCCACAGACTGCACTCTGCCTGCGCTGAGTCCCTTTTTAACCTTTTTCCATAAAAGGGGGCTGATTTTGTACCCCACAATTCTGTCAAGAATACGGCGTGCCTGCTGTGCGTCAACAAGCTTTTCATCAATGGGGCGGGCATTTTTAAGTGCCGCCGTGACTGCCGTTTTTGTAACTTCATTAAATGCTATTCTGCAATTTTTTGTTTCATCTATATCAAGTATTTTTGCAAGATGCCAGCTTATTGCCTCTCCTTCACGGTCAGGGTCAGTTGCAAGAAAAATTTTATCGGCATTTTTTGCCGCTTTTTTCAGCTTTGCCAAAAGATCACCCTTACCTCGAATGGTAATATATTTTGGTTCGTAATCATTATCCAAATCTATGCCCAACTGACTTTTCGGCAAATCACGGACATGGCCCATTGACGCAATAACGGTATAGTTCTTGCCGAGATACTTGTTAATGGTTTTTGCCTTCGCAGGAGATTCCACAATTACCAGATAATTAGCCATTAACATTACCCTCCACTTGTAAATTTATATTTTTTGTCAAATCCGCGCCTTATTATGCCCTTTAATTCAAGCATACCTAAAACTGCGGTTATGCGTGCAGGTGCAAATGAAACAAACTGCTCCATTTCTTCCGCACTGCTTTTTCCTTCTTTTATAAGCCGTATAACTTCCTCCTCAGGTGCGGAAAGCCCCTTCAGATTTATCATTTCCTCACAGGCAGTTTCCTTTTCCTCCCCGTCAGACTCACTGCATTTTGCAAAGAAGTCAGGGTTTTCAAGCATCAACTCATCTATTATATCCATTGATGAAAGCAATACACCTGCTCCGTCACGAATAAGTGCATTAGTTCCCGCACTCAGTGAATTGTCAATATTGCCGGGGATTGCAAAAACGCTTTTTCCCATGTTAATTGCCTGGTTTGCCGTAATAAGTGCACCGCTTCTGTGCGATGCCCTCACTACTATAACAGATGCACTGAGCGATGCAATTATTCTGTTTCTGTGAGGAAAATTTTCCCTTCTTGGAATTTCGCCGTACATAAATTCCGTAACCACGGCACCGCCTTCATCTGCAATCCGTTCAAACAGCGGTGCGTTTGCCTTTGGATATGTCACATCAATGCCGCAGCCTAAAACGGCAATGGTTTTTGCATTTGAACGAAGTGCACCCATATGTGCCGCCGCATCAATCCCCAGAGCACCGCCGGATATTATGCCGACGCCCGTCTGCCCCAGTTCAAACGCCAAGGAGCTTGCCATCCGAAGTCCGTAATCATCTGTTCTGCGGCTTCCCACAATACCCACATACATCCCATGCATGAGTGCCTTTTTATCACCTCTGACAAACAAAACACGGGGTGGCATAGATATTGTCTTTAATGCTTCGGGATATTCCTCGTCAATATAAGTAACAAGCTCCACTCCGCTCTCTTTCGCATTGTAATAATTCCTGACTGCCTCATCATACTCCTTGTCTGACTTGTCAATATCCGATTCGTCAAACAAATTCTTTTCTGAAGCAAGCTCACCGAGAATCTTGCGAGTGGGCGTTCTGTATGCTGACTTTATCATCCAAATAAGCTGCTTATCCATAAGGGACATCCTTTTACCAATTAAGTTACACTATATTATGCATTTTGTAAAGAAAAATATTTTAAAAAGCAAAATTTTGCCTGTAATGTTCATACATCAGTATGCCGCCGGCTATACCTACATTCAAGCTTTCAGCGTCATCTCTCATGGGAATTTTCACAATTTCGTCACAAAGGGAGAGGGTTTTTTCGCTTACCCCGCTGCCTTCATTTCCGATTATAATTAAAACCTTGCCCTTAAGAGAAGCCTCATACAGCGAAACGCTATTTTCCTTAAGAGCACCTGCCACTATCTTATAGCCCCGCCCTTTAAAATGTGCAATAATCTCTTCGCTTTCCACATTGCAGGAAACGGGAACGGAGAAAATCCCCGTCATTGTTGCACGCACCGTTTTGGGATTATATAAATCGCAGCAGCCTTTTGAAAGCACCACCCCTCCGCAAAAGGATGCATGGGCAGTTCTTATAACAGTTCCGATATTACCGGGGTCCTGCACCGCTTCGCACATTACTATACAGTCACCCGTAAGGTCACTGAGGCTATTTATTTTCATGGCACACACACCTATAATGCCCTGAGGTGTTACGGTGTCTGAAAGCTCGTTAAAAAGCTTTGGTGCAAAGGTGTAAACAGGGCAGCCAAATTCTTCATTAAGAACAAAGCCGTCTTTTTTTATAATAAATTTAATCTCGGCACCTTTGGCGGCGGCATCCTTTACACTTCGCATTCCCTCAATAAGAAATGCCCTGTGCTCCTCACGCTTACGCCTGTCCTTAAGAGCGTTTGCAAGTTTGAATATTTTATTGTCCCTTGCGGTAATAATCATAAAATTTCCTCTTTTGAAAAACCGCCCCCGCACATGGCGGAAACGGTTTTGTCTTACTTTTAAAGGTTGCTTTTTGCAGTTTCAACTAACTGAGTAAATGCTGCAGGATCGTTGATAGCTATTTCAGAAAGCATTTTTCTGTTTATTTCAATGTTGGCTTTCTTAAGCCCGTTCATAAAACGAGAATAGTTAATATCATTCATTTTGCAAGCAGCACTGATTCTTGTAATCCAAAGAGAACGGAAATCTCTCTTCTTAAGCTTTCTGCCTACATATGAATATGAAAGTGATTTCATAACTGCCTGGTTGGCAATTCTGTAAAGCTTGGATTTTGCACCTCTGTAACCCTTTGCAAGCTTTAATATCTTTTTATGTCTTTTTCTGGTGCTGAGTGCACCCTTAACTCGAGCCATTTTTTAGTCCTCCTTCAATTATTTATAAGGTATAAGTTTCTTGATTACTTTTGCGTTTGTTACATCAGCAAAAGCGCCCTTTCTGAGTCTTCTTTTTCTCTTTGTATCCTTCTTAGTGAGAATATGGCTCTTAAACGCCTTTGATCTCTTTACCTTACCTGATTTTGTAAGACTGAAACGCTTTGCAGCAGCTCTGTGAGTCTTTATTTTCGGCATAATATCTCTCCTCTCAAATGTATATATCTAAACTCCCCTTAGGCAGTTTGATAATCAGTTCTTCGGCGAAATTGTAATCGCCATGTTTTTGCCTTCAAGCTTAGCCTTTTTGTCAACCATGCCAAACTCTTCAGCACCCTTTACAAATCTTTCAAGAAGCTCCTCACCCAATGCTGTGTGGTGAATTTCACGCCCGCGGAAGCGAACCGAAACCTTAACCTTATCGCCGTTTTTAAGGAACTTGCACGCATTTTTGAGCTTTGTTTCAAAATCGTGATTGTCAATAGACGGCGAAAGGCGAACCTCTTTAAGATTTACCACCTTTTGATTTTTACGGTTTTCCTTTTCCTTTTTAGCAGTGTCAAAACGATATTTACCGTAGTCCATAATCCTGCAAACAGGCGGATTTGCCTGCGGGGATATTTTGACAAGGTCAAGATTCTTCGCAATTGCGGCGTCAAGAGCAGCAGAAGCAGACATAATACCAAGCTGGCTGCCGTCAGCATCTATAACACGAACCTCTTTATCCCTGATTTCTTCGTTAATCATCATTTCCTTGCTAATGGAAAACACCTCCAAAAAATCTTACTAAACAAATTTATACATGCAAAAAAGCGGCAGAAATCTACCGCTTACATTGACATAAATATTAACCACACCGACTTTGCCGTGAGGTGAGAAGCGGTAACTTCTTCTTTGTTGCTCATATAGTATAACAGTATTATTCCCTTTTGTCAACACTTTTTTTCATATAATGTTTTTTTATTTTACGCAGTGCAAATACAATCGCCGCCGCAAGAGCAAATACCGCCGCCGCAGCTGACAGAATAATTACGGAATAAATGAAGGGTGAAACGGTTTTCTTGGCGCAGTTAAGATTTATCCAGCCCTTAACATCGCCTATTTGCACCAAGCCCCATTTGCGCTTATCTGTTGTAACTGTTTTTAATACGGTGAAATCCATACCCTTCTCAACCTGTGCAAGCTCACAGCTTCCGCAATAAACAGAATGAGTGGGAAGATTTCTTATAACGGTATCCATTTTCAGCTTGTAATACAGAGGCTTTTGTGCAAGATTTGCCTCCAGAGCCGTTTCGTAGCTGTCTGATGTCATGCTCTTTTGAAACCAGCCTGCGGCATAATCACATATTCCGTAGGCAAAATCGCCGTTTTCCGTCACAACCTGCATTTTCACGCATTCGGGAACCGTACAAATTACCTTTGAATCAATTTGCGCAGAGGTGTAAAGCTTAAGCCCCTTTTTCTCGGCAGTTGCGGCATATACATAATAAGGCTCGCAAAGCTTAATGGGTTCTCTGACTGTCTCCACTGCTTCGGAAAGAACATCAGGAGAAATCCAGCCCTTGCTTCCGTTTATGTTCACAAGAGACCATCCGCTTTCAACCCTGCGAAGAACAAATACCTTCTCTCCGGGCTTCACGCTTCCCACCTTGTATCCGTTATCACCGGCGTAGGAGGAAGGAGTACTGTAAACATCAACCTCTGCTTCTCCCGTAACATCATATTCTTTATTTACCTCAATGCCTGCGTTTGCCTGGGCGCTTGAAAGGGAATCCGCCGTATGGGCAAGATTTACCCAACCGTTTTTACCGTCATAGGAGGTATATCCGTAATCCCCGTCTTTTTCACGAACGGTAAGCTTCACGCAGTCGGGAATTGTTGCAAGAACCGTTCCTCCGCCCTTTTTTGAAGTTATATTTACGCCTTTTCCCATGGGTGAAAGGGTATATACATAAAATATTGAGAAGGTTTCCAGCTCTTCCTCGGCAAAGGATTCAAATTCATCTGTATTTTGCATCTGCACCCATGCATATTTTCCGTTCATGGAAACAAGCCCCCAGCCAAGGGATGTGCGCCGTGTAATACTGATAACGGTCTGATTGGGAACGGTGTATTTAATACTGCTCCCATAAAGTGCAAGAGTTGATGCAACACTGTAAAGATTTGCACTGCCTGTTTCCGAATTTATGGTAACATTCTTTACATAATCCACGCCTGTTGAGTTTGCGGCGTCTTTATAACTGTTGGCGGTAAAGCTCATATTTATCCAGCCGCACTTGTTCCTGAAAATAACCTTTCCCCATGTATTTTTCCTTTCAACAACGCTCACCTTTGAGCAAGCAGGGATTATAGTTATAACATGGCTTGTGTCATCAGGGGATATATGAAGTGCAACCTCACCTGACAAGGAGGTTATATAAGCCTCCTCCGCAAAGGCACACACAGGCATAACTATAAATAAAAGCGTAATAAGCACAAATAAAAACTTCTTCATTTCATTACTCCGTTTTCTGTTTTCCTCCGTTTTTACTTCGTTATTCTACACCTTTTACGCAAACATGTCAATATGGATAATTTCACTTAAATTCCGCCCGTATTTTTGAAAAGGCATCCTGCACCGCTATGGCACTTCCATGCTCTTCAACAATGGGAATATAGCCTTCCTTGCATAGTCGGCCGTATTCCGAAAGCTGGGAAATTCTCGTTCCTTCGGCAACAACATAATAATTGTCTTTATATTCATAAAGGGAACCCTGAAAATAATCTTTTATCACATGACACATTTGGACAACCTGTTCAAAGTCATCTATTTTTACCATTACCCTTGCAGGATTTTTCTTTGCTTCAATTCCCCCGGCGGCTTTCATAAGCTCTCCCTTAGCCGAGGTTATTTTCCTAATAAGATTTTCCTGTGCACGGCCTTCAACCCTGGTGACAAAAAGCGTCAACGCTTCTTTGTCAGAGCTTATCGTTGTTTCAACCACAAGGCGTGAATTGTCACAGTGAAATCCCGTTTCCGCCTCAGCTTGCTTCAGCATTGATATAAACATTTCACGGGTTTCGGGCATATTTTTTGCAACGGCATCTGCGCTTACACCCCACTTTTTAAGGTCGTCAGCATCTATTATTATCTTTATTTTATCATGTCTCAGCATTTCAAATTTCACATCTGCCACCCCTTTTCTTTATTATACCAGCCTGACAATGCCTTTGAAAAGGGACAATTTATACCATTTTATCTTAATCCGGAAAGATATTCTGTTGCGGCTTCAAGCTGTAAATCGTCTACCAAGTCAAAATCATAGTTATGGTCTTTTATATAGAGATACTCGTAAAATCCCGGTATACCTGTTGCCTCATTTCCCAAAACATACTGAAGCTGCTTAACCGCTTCTGCGGTTGATGCATCGAAAACCTCATCAGGGGCTTCATCAAAATATCCGAGAACGCTTAACCGCTGCTCAAGGGCAAGGGTCATTTTCCCGTCAGTACCGCCCTCATTCACCTTATCAAGGTCAATATTTTCAAACTGCGATTCATCAACAGCGGTTACCGTGTTTTCAACAATCACATCAGGGGTAAGCCCCACGGTGTGAACTCGTTTGCCTGCCGCAGTATAAAATTCGCCTATTGTGTATTTCATTCCTGCGCCTGTGGGAATGGAGGAAAGTATTTGCATACTGCCTTTTCCATAGGTTTGTGTGCCGAAAACCTTTGCGGCCTTTCTGCCCTGAAATGCCATGGTTAAAAATTCAGCCGCAGAAGCACTGTTCTCATTTACAAGAAGCGCAATTCTAATGTCAGGTGCATTATAATTACGGGAATACACCTTTTGGTTCATTCTTTCATCTTTATATTTCAGCTCTCCCAAAAGCCCTGCGCTGATAAAGATTTTTGCAATATCCACCGCCGCATTCAGCTCACCGCCGGGATTATTCCTAAGGTCTAAAACGAGCTTGTGAATATTATTTTTTTTCAGTTCGCTGACATATTTCTTCACCTCGTCTACACTGCCTGATGTAAACTGAATAAGGCGCAGATATGCAATATCGTCAGTAAGCTGCTTTGTGCTGATTTGCGAAACTTCAACAGTTGCACGGGTACATACAAGCTCAAGCTCTCTGTCACCTCTGCGAATGCCCACTGTAACAGGTGTTCCGTTTGCACCGACAATCATGCTTCGCACCTGGCTTGCGTTTAAATCCGCCGTTGATTTTGAATCAACGCTTATAATATAGTCACCCTCCATGATTCCGGCACTGAGTGCAGGGGAATTTTCAAGAACTGACAATACCACAATGCCATGGCTGTTTTCCAAAATTGTAACACCAATACCTGAAAATTCTCCCGATACATCTTCTGTCATGGCTTGATATTCCTCTTTTGTATAAAATTCGGAATATTTATCGTCAAGAGCTTCTATCATTGCTTCAACGGCACTGTTTATATTGAAGGAGCCCTCCTCAATGGTTCTACATATTATGGAGAACAAAAGCTCATCATCATCTATACCGTAGTAAAAGGTATCGGCAATTTCATGGGCATACATTTTCACCATCTGTTTTTGCATCCCATTTGAGTATTCTATAACCTTGTCCATGGGATTTTCTTCCGCAAGAGCCGTAAAGCCCGAAACGAAAAGTATTATAATCGCCGTCAAAAGTGCAGTTATTTTTTTTGTTTTCATAAAGCAATCTCCTTTCTCAGGCGCATAATTTGTAATCACATTTTTTCGGGTGCACTTACCCCAAGTATGTCAAGAACATTTTTGATTACAACTTTTGTGCAGTCAATAAGCTTAAGGCGCGCCTTCATTAAGCTTTCTTCCTCGTCACGCACACGGCATGCATTGTAGAACGAATGGAAATGTGACGCCACATCTATTAAATAGTGGGTAAGGTTGCTTGGGTCAAAGCTTTCTGCCGAATTTTTAATTTCTTCAGGCAGCTTTGCCAAAACCTCAAGAAGCTCAATTTCTTCTTCTTTATTAAGGAGCGATGCGTCAATTTCGTCAAAGGAAGAAACCGCTACTCCGCTTTCTTCAAGAATTCTTATAATTGAGCAAATTCTCGCATGGGCGTACTGTACATAAAATACAGGATTTTCATTGGACTGGCTCACTGCAAGGTCAAGGTCAAAATCCATATGACTGCCTGCCGCACGCATATTAAAGAAGAAGCGTGCCGCATCAACGCCGATTTCATCAATTAAATCGGCAAGTGTAATCATTTTTCCCGTGCGTTTGCTCATTCTTGCAACCTCACCGTTACGCATAAGGCGAACAAGCTGAATAACAAGCACATCAAGCTTGCTGCTGTCAACACCTATTGCCTCCATTGCGCCCTTCATGCGGGCAATGTGGCCGTGGTGGTCTGCACCCCAGATATTTATTGCAAGGTCAAATTTGCGGTCCTCAAGCTTATTTTTATGATATGCTATATCTGCGGCAAAATAGGTTGGAATACCGTTTGCACGAACAAGCACATCATCCTTTTCAGAACCGAATTCAGTTGATTTTATCCAAAGAGCACCGTCTTTTTCATAGGTAATATTTGACTTGCGAAGCATATCAATTACTTCTTTAACCGCACCTGAGTTATGAAGAGTGCTTTCACTGAACCAAACATCATATTCCACGCCGTATTTTGTAAGGGTTTCCTTAAGTGCTGCGATATTTAAGGGAAGTGCATATGCAACAAGGGCTTCCTTACGCTCCTCTTCTTCTTTATCAAGAAGAATATCGCCGAATTTGTCAATGTAATTCTGGGCGTGAAGTCTTATGTCGTCACCCTGATAGCCATCCTCGGGAAATTCTACTGCGTTCTCACCCCGTAAAATTTGAATATATCTTGTAGAGAGGCTTCTTCCGAATTTATCAATCTGAGCACCTGCATCATTTATGTAAAATTCCTTTGTAACCCTCCAGCCTGCTGCAGTGAGAACATTGCTGAGGGTATCACCCAAGGCACCGCCTCTTGCATTTCCCATATGCATAGGGCCTGTGGGATTGGCACTTACATATTCAACGCAAACCGACTTTCCCCCTGCAATATCAATATTTCCGTATTTTTCACCCTGCAGCTCTATTTCTTTGATTACATCATAAAGATAGCTTTTATCAAGATAAAAGTTTATAAAGCCGGGGCCTGCAATTTCTATTTTCAAAGCGCCGATTTTATCTTTGTCAATTCCCTTTACGATTTCCTCAGCAATTGCACGAGGCGCACTGTGCGCCGCCCTTGCAAGCATCATGGCCACATTTACCGCATAGTCGCCATGACCCTTATCCTTTGGTGTTTCTATTGTAAATTCAGGTATTTCAATATCTGTATATGCCTTTTTCGCAGCCGCTTTAACCGCCTCATATATTTGAGTTTTTTTCTCGGTCATCACATTTGCCATGAAGCTTCATCCCTTTCGTAGTTACGCACGCACCGTAAGTGAAATTCCATTGTGCGAACGCGCAACATTATTTATGTCCATTATATAGTCTATATCTATGTTTCCGCCGTTTTCATCAATATCTACGCTCACATTATTTGCCGTGACACTTATTGTAAAATCGCCGTAGGGCGTTTCATAATGGCCTATGTGGCACCGCCCCTTTTCAAAAATCATGTGAGTATTTGTCTGCCCTCTGCGCATCATGGTAACAATGCCGTCGGGAGAAATTTTAAGGGTTGTGTTGCACTTTTCAAGACCTGTCATTTCACCTTCAACATAGCTGAGATAAAATTTCCCGTCTTTGTTGTAAAACCTGCCTGCCGTTGTAATTTCCATGCTGTCGCAGTCATCCTCATATTCCTGAGACCCTTTTATGGATATATACACATCTTTTTTCATTCTGACGCCACCTCCGCCCTATGCACTTTTGTCTTAATGGGGCAGCCCAGGAAGGTGCTTCCCAGTGTTATAAAATTCTCCTCGGAATCGGATACAAAAAACTCACTTACGCCTCCGCCTTCCTTATTGGAAAGCGCATCTATAGACTCAAGGTATTTCCGTGCAACCTTTGCAACGGTTGCTCCGGAATTTACAAGGGATACTCCGTCTCCCATTATATCTGAAATTACGCCTTCAAGCAACGGGTAATGTGTGCATCCTAAGATAAGTGTATCCACATTTTCCTCTTTAAGGGGAGCAAGGTAATCATTGGCTATAAGCCGCGCCGCCTCACTTTTGGCATATCCGTTTTCCACAAGGGAAACAAACATGGGGCACGCCACAGAGAAAACCTTTGCATTGGGAGAAATTCTGTTTAATATCTCCTCATATTTTCCGCTTTTCACAGTGCCTGAGGTTCCGATTACGCCTATACGGTTGTTCTTTGTAATGCGTACCGCTTCCTCACAGGCACCGTCAAGCACCCCGATAAGCTTTATATCATAGCTGCCCTCAAGGCGCGGAAGGGCAATGCTGCTTGCCGTTCCGCAGGCAGCAATTACCAGCTTAATGTTGTGTTTAAGTAAAAAATTTATATCGTCTTTTGTATAGCGGGTTATTGTTTCGGCACTTTTATTGCCATAGGGCACACGCCCCGTATCTCCGAAATAAATTATATCCTCACCGGGCATAACCTGCATTATTTGTCTGACGGCCGTAAGTCCGCCCAGTCCGCTGTCAAAAACTCCGATAGGACGATTATCCATACTTTTCAGTCCTTTTTATTTAATAAGACTTTCTCCCGTCATTTCTGCGGGCTTTTCCATTCCCATAATATCAAGGAGTGTGGGGGCAATATCAGCCAAGCGGCCGCCCTCACGAAGAGTGCAGGACTCACCTGCAACTATAAACGGCACGGGATTTGTTGTATGTGCCGTAAACACATCCTTTGTTTCAGGGTCAACCATCTGGTCTGCATTACCGTGGTCTGCCGTAATGCACACAACGCCGCCTCTGCCCAAAACTGCGTCTACAACCTTGCCCATGCATTCATCAACCGTTTCAACGGCTTTAACGGCGCAGTCAAATACGCCTGTATGGCCAACCATGTCACAGTTTGCAAAATTAAGTATTATAACATCATATTTACCGCTTTCAATTCTTGCAAGCACTTCTTCTGTTACCGGGTATGCACTCATTTCAGGCTGAAGGTCATATGTTGCAACCTTCGGCGAGGGTATAAGAGCACGGTCCTCATTCTCATAGGGGGCTTCAACGCCGCCGTTAAAGAAGAAGGTAACATGAGCATACTTTTCCGTTTCAGCAATACGAAGCTGATTTAAACCCTTATCGGCAATATATGCACCGAAGGTGTTTGTAAGCTTTTCAGGACGGAAAGCAACATCCACATTGGGCATATTTGCGTCATACTGCGTCATGCACACATAATAAACGGGGAAAAATCCATTTCTTCTTTCAAAGCCGTCAAAATCAGGGTCAACAAGAGTACGGGTGATTTCACGAGCTCTGTCAGGGCGGAAGTTGAAGCAAACAACACTGTCATTTGCCTTGATTACTGCGCCCTCGGTTATAATAGTGGGAACAACAAATTCATCTGTAACGCCGTCTGCATAAGACTTCTTCATTGCGTTCACGCTATCAGAGTCCTTCTTTCCTTCGCCGTAAACAAGTGCGGCATAGGCCTTTTCCACTCTCTCCCAGCGGTTGTCACGGTCCATTGCGTAATATCTTCCTGAAAGCACGCCGATTTTACCAACGCCGATTTCCTTCATTTTTTCTTCAAGAGCAGCCACAAAATCAACACCACTTGTGGGGGAAACATCTCTGCCGTCCATAAAGCCGTGAACATAAACCTCTTCAAGTCCGTTTCTTTTTGCCATTTCAAGTGCGGCATAAAGGTGGGTTATATGGCTGTGCACACCGCCGTCAGACAAAAGGCCGAACAGATGAAGGGCGCTTTTGTTCTTCTTGCAGTTTTCCATTGCTTTAACAAGGGCGTCATTTTCAAAGAAATCGCCGTCTGTAATTGACTTTGTAATTCTTGTAAGCTCCTGATACACAATTCTTCCTGCACCTATATTTGTGTGACCAACCTCACTGTTACCCATCTGACCGTCAGGCAAGCCCACATCCATACCGCTTGCATTTATAAGTGTATTGGGGCATTCCTTTAAAAGCTTATCCATAACGGGGGTTTTTGCCGCATAAACGGCATTTCCCTCATGGGCGGGATTATAACCGTATCCGTCAAGGATCATAAGCATAGTAAGTTTTTTATCCATTTAAAATCTTCCTTTCATATAGGCACAAAAGGGCTTACGCCCTGCCTTTATCCGTTCATACATCATCTTCTTATTAAAAAGAGCCGAACGCCCTAATGGAGTCCGGCTCCTCATTTGTGTTTTTTAAGCGTTGCAGATGATTGAGAAATCAACAGGCTTAAGGCTTGCACCGCCAACCAAGCCGCCGTCAATATCGCTCATGGCAAAAAGCTCAGAGGCGCAGTCTTTATTTACACTGCCGCCGTAAAGAATACGGATATTTTCTGCAGTTTCCGCATCATAGATACCTTCAAGGCACTTACGAATATCTGCACAAACTTCATTTGCCTGCTCACTTGTGGCAACCTTACCCGTTCCAATCGCCCAGATAGGCTCATATGCTACAACAATTTTAACTGCGTCTTCCTTGGAAATTCCACGGAAGGCAATCTTAATCTGGCTGCGAATGAAATCGAAGGTGATTCCATCCTCTCTCTGCTTAAGAGATTCACCGCAGCAAAGCACGGGAACAAGGTCATATTTAAGAGCCTGAATTACCTTTGCGTTTACAGTATCATCTGTTTCCGCAAAATATTCTCTTCTCTCACTGTGGCCGATTATAACATGGCTTACGCCCAGCTCTTTAAGCATTTGTGCGCTTACTTCGCCTGTAAATGCGCCCTTGTCTTCAAAGTGAAGATTCTGTGCGCCGATTTTTATATTGCTGCCCTCAGCAGCCTTTACAGCTGCGGGAAGGCACACGAAGGTGGGGCAAATAAGAACATCATTTTTTGCGTTCTTAACAAGCTCCTTAAGTTCATTTATCATTGCCTCTGCCTGTGCAGGAGTATTATTCATCTTCCAGTTTCCTGCTGCAAGAATTTTTCTCATATTATTCAGTCCTTTCAATTACTTATCCTGAAGTGCCGCAATACCGGGAAGCTCTTTTCCTTCAAGGAATTCAAGGCTTGCGCCGCCGCCTGTTGAAATGTGTGACATTTTATCACCAAGACCTGCCTGGTTTACTGCTGCAACACTGTCACCGCCGCCGATAACCGTAGTGGCGTCAATCTCAGAAAGAACCTTTGCAATAGCGTTTGTACCCTTTGCGAATGAAGGCATTTCAAATACGCCCATAGGTCCGTTCCAAACAACTGTCTTTGCATTCTTAACAGCGTCTGAGAAAAGCTTAATTGTTTCAGGTCCTATATCAAGACCCTGCCAGCCTTTTTCAATTCCGCCCTCTTTAACAACCTTGCTGGGAGCGTCATTATCAAATGCCTGAGCAACAACTGTATCAACAGGAAGAAGAATCTTTGAGCCTGCCTTTGCAAGCATATCCTTTGCGTAGTCTATATAATCAGCTTCAAGAAGAGAATCGCCTACTTCCTGACCCTTTGCAGCCATGAAGGTATACGCCATACCGCCGCCTATAATAAGAGTATCAACCTTATCCAGGAGGTTTTCAATAACGCTTATTTTGCTTGAAACCTTGCTTCCGCCGAGGATTGCAACCAAGGGGCGAACAGGGTTATTCACGGCATTGCCCAGGAACTCAATTTCCTTCTGAATGAGGTATCCGCATACTGCAGGGAGATATTCTGTTACGCCCACAGTTGAGCAATGAGCTCTGTGTGCAGTACCGAATGCGTCATTTACAAAAATTTCTGCAAGTGAAGCAAGCTCCTTGCTGAAAGTTTCAACATTCTTTGTTTCTTCTGCTCTGTAACGGGTGTTTTCAAGAAGAACAATGTCTCCATCCTTCATTTCGCTTACTGCCTTTTTTGCATTTTCGCCTACAACATTGTCATCGGCTGCAAATACAACCTCTTTGCCAAGCTTCTCAGAAAGACGCTTTGCAACGGGAGCAAGTGAAAATTCCTTCTTCGGCTCACCCTTGGGCTTGCCCATATGTGAACAAAGGATAACCTTAGCACCCTTATCTGCAAGATATTTAATTGTGGGCATTGCACCTACAATTCTGTTTTCGTCTGTAATGTTTCCTTCCTTGTCCAGGGGAACATTAAAATCACAGCGCACAAGCACTTTCTTGCCGCTTACTTCGATGTCTTCAATAGTTTTCTTATTCATCATATCGTTCACCTCATAAATTTTTATTTTAACTTATTATAT
>JAXJXW010000116.1:0-5119 GCA_036307325.1 Clostridia bacterium | reverse complement strand
GATATATATGACAGGGCAACATCTGATATAGACGACTCATTAAATAAGTTATAATCAATAGCGGGGTAAAACACTTGTTTTACCCCGCTATTGATTATAGAGAAAAAATATGGTATACTAAATGCGGGGTGAGGAAATGAATGAATTTATAACGGAATTTTTAACAAGCCGCCATGTAGGAGACATAGGTTTTTCTTCATTTGAAAAAGAAACACCGTTTGAAGGACTTAGCAATGCGGTTTCTCTCGTTTTTCATTTGTCAGAGGCGGTTGTCAATCAGATTGATAGCGCACCGACTCATACATATTTTCAGCATTACAGAACAATGAATGCATATATAGATTCCACAACGCTTCAGCTTGTTATGGCTCTTCAGGAAAAAGGCTTTAATGCGGCGGCAGTGCCTGCCAGTCAATCAGTTGATGGCTTACAGGGAATATTTTCCCACAAGTATGCCGCAGTGCGTGCAGGTCTTGGATATATTGGGAAAAGTGCACTTTTTATATCCAATAAGTTTGGACCGAGAGTAAGGCTTGGAACTGTTTTTACAGATGCGCCTCTTGAAACAAAAAGCTTTGTTCAAAAAAGCAGATGCGGTGATTGCAGCATTTGTGCGAAAGAGTGCGGCGCAATGGCAATAAAAAATGTGAATTTTGAAAGCGGCATGACAAGAGACGAAATATTTGACGCAAAGGCATGCAGTGATTATATGAAAAGTAAATTTAAACATATTGGGAGAGGGGCGGTATGCGGCGTGTGTATGCGTGTTTGCCCCAAAAACATTGACAATCAAGGCAATTTACAGTATAATATACATAATAAAAATGAAGCGGGGGAATGAAAATGAGTTTTTTAGCTATTGATATTGGTGCTTCAAGCGGCAGACATATGATAGGAACAAGAGAAAACGGAAAAATTGTTCTGAAAGAAATATACCGTTTTAAAAACGGCCCAATAACCAAGAACGGCCATCTTTGCTGGAATGGTCAGCAGTTATTCAGCGATATTCTTGAAGGCATGAAAAAGTGCGGAGAGATGGGCGAAATCCCCGAAAGTGTTGCTATAGACTGTTTTGGTGTGGATTTTGTTTTACTTGATGAAAATGATGAGCTTATCGGTGATACTGTGTCCTACCGTGATGACAGAACAAATGCCGTTCGTGATGAATTGCACTCGATTATAAGTGAAGATGAGCTTTTTAAACGCACCGGAATTGCATATCAGCCATTTAATACAATTTATCAGCTTTACGCTGTAAAAAAAGAAGCACCGGAGGATTTGAAGCGTGCCAAAGCATATCTTATGCTTCCTGAGTATTTTAACTTCCTTCTTACCGGCGTTAAAATGAACGAGTTTACAAATGCATCTACAACTCAGCTTGTAAATGTTAATACCCGTGAATATGACAAAGAGCTTCTTGAAATGCTGGGTATTCCTTCCGAGCTTTTCGGAAAGCTTTATATGCCCTCAACCGTTGTGGGTGACCTTAAAGATGAAATACAAGAAAAGGTTGGATATAACTGCAAGGTAGTTCTTGCTGCAAGCCATGATACAGGTTCTGCCGTTATGACAGTTCCCAATGAAGATGACGCCGTATATATCAGCAGCGGCACATGGTCTCTTTTCGGCGTTTTACTGGATAAGCCCAATTGCACCGATGCGGCCAAAAATGCGGGATTTACTAACGAAGGTGCCTTTGACGGAAAAGTAAGATTTCTTAAGAATATTACAGGCTTCTGGGTTGTGCAGCAGCTTCGTGAACAGATTCCCATTGCTGAAAGCTTCGGTGAGATGTGCGATCTTGCCGCAAAAACAGATTATAATACTCCTATTGACATGAACAGTGAGCTTTTGTTTGCTCCTAAGAATATGAAAGAGGCAGTTCTTACTCAGCTTGAAAATCAGGGAGCACCCAAGCCTAAGGATACTTGGGAAATGCTTGCCTCCGTATATCATGGAATGGCTGACAGTTACAGAAAAACTGTTGAAGAGCTTGAACAGATAACGGGAAAAACATACAACACGATTTATGTTATCGGCGGCGGAAGTAAAAACACCCTGGTAAATGAACTTACCGCGAAATATACAGGTAAAAAAGTTGTTGCAGGTGAAGGAGAAGCAACGGCTATCGGAAATATTATGGCCCAGGAGTTAGCGGTGAAATAAACTCGCAAGAGGTTTTGTTATGGATTTTAAAACGATTGAGAAAAAATATCGGCCGATACCGTTTTGGTCATGGAATGAAAAGCTTTCTGTCAGCGAAACAGCAAGACAGGCAGTGCTCATGGATGAAGCAGGCCTCGGCGGATATTTCATGCATGCGAGAGGCGGCCTTCAAACGGCTTACATGGGCGATGAATGGTTCAGAAATGTTTCCTGCGCTATTGATGAGGCAAATAAATGCGGCATGCAGGCATGGGCATATGATGAAAACGGCTGGCCAAGCGGGTTTGGTGACGGATATGTCAATTCCTTCGGCATAGATTTTCAGCAAAAGTATCTGCGAATGGAATCGGGAGAAAAAACTAATGACAGAACCATAATTTGCAAAGACGGATACCATTTTTATTATGATGTTAACCCCTTTTATGTTGACACCTTAAATCCCGATGCAACACAGTGTTTTATTGATAAAATTTATGCTCCGTATTACGAAAAATATAAAAATAGCTTTGAGGGATATTTTACGGATGAACCTCAGATTTCAAGAAACGGCATTGTGTGGAGCTTTGTTCTGCCGTCAGAGTATAAAAGAGAATACGGGGAAGAATTGCTTGAAAAATTGGTGGAGCTTTTTCGCCCCGTGGGTGATTATAAAAATACCCGTGTGAAATTCTGGAGCCTTGTTACAAAGCTTTTTTCACAAAACTTCATGAAAAAAATATATGATTGGTGTGAGGAACGAAATCTTAAGCTTACAGGGCACTTGGTTTTGGAAGAAAGCCTTATGTCTCAGCTCACAACAAACGGTGCCGTAATGCCTCATTATGAATATTTCCATATGCCGGGAATGGATTGGCTCGGCAGGAATATTTATGATTGCCTGACACCTCTTCAGGTTTCGTCTGTAGCTCATCAGTTAGGGAAAAAAGAAGTTCTTTCGGAAGCATTTGCCTTATGCGGCCATGGGGTAAGCTTTGACGAACTGAAAAATATTGCACAGTGGCAAATGGTACGAGGAATAACAAAGTTTTGTCCTCATTTGGAAGGCTACTCCCTCCGTGGATTCAGAAAGCGCGATTTTCCGCCGGCAATGTATTATCAGCAGCCTTGGTGGAAGGAGTATAATGTCTTAATTGAAGAAATTTCACGGACAGGTAAAATTTTAAGCGAGGGAGAAGTAAAATTTGATACTCTCCTGATACATAACATATCAAGTGCGTGGGCAGAGTTTGACGGGAATAATCAAAACGAACAAATTGATTTGTTAAACAGCGACATATTAGAATGTGTCAGAGCTCTTGAAGAAAAACACATACCCTTTCATTTGGGTGACGAAATCATTATGCAGCGCCATGCCCGTGTGGAAGGTGGCAGGCTTATTGTGGGAAAGCAAAGCTACAGTACTGTTATTTTGCCTAAAAATACGGTTTTGCTTCCCAGTACTGTCAAGCTTTTAAATGAATTTGAAGCTGAGGGCGGTTATATAACAAATATAAGCACCGTTGAAGAAAATGATATTTGCAATAATAAGAATTTGTCATATACAAAGCGCAGCTATGAAGATTTTGACATGCATTATTTTGTGAATAAGTCAAAAGAAACCTTTACTGCCGCTATTACAAAAGGCAGTAAGATGGTTGACCTGAAAACGGGGGATATATTGCCGTTTTACGGCGTATACAGGTTTTTGCCCTATGAGGCAATAATGGTAATAGATAACGGGGAAGCTGCTCCCTCGCGCCCGTTTAAGAAGCCCCTTAAAACACTGGATATTTCAGGCGAATGGCAGGTAAAAAATGATACTGAAAATACATTTGTTCTTGATAAATGTAATTTGTATTTTGATGATGAATTTGTGGGTGAGGTAAATGCCTGCGATGTAATGCAGCTTGCATTGGAGCAAAAAAGGGAACTTGATATACGCTGTGAATACAAATTCAGCGTGAAAAACAAGTGTGAAAACATTAAACTGGGAATGGAAACACCCGAACAGTTTTTGGCTGATGTAAACGGCAATTTTCTCCCCCGTCAGTCCGAGGAATACAGAATTGATAAGTCAATCAGTATTTTTGATATAAGCGATTTTATTTCAGAAGGTGAAAATACAGTTACAATCAGCACCAATTATGCGCCCTCCGAGAAGCTTTTGGAAAATATAGAGAAGAGCAAGGTCTTTGAAGGGGAAAAAAATAAATTGTGTTATGACCTTGAAATAGAGCCAATGTATCTGTTTGGCAGTTTTGGAGTGGAATTTGAAGGAAATCTGCTTAAGCTTGATAAAAACGCCAATCGCTTTGTGGGTTCCTTTGAATTGACAAGTTTACCTGCAAGCATAGAACCAAGCGATATTACAGTAAGCGGCTTCCCGTTCTTTTCGGGAAGGTTGGTTTTAAGCAAAACAATAAATATTTCAGATTCCGCATATTGTATCAGGCTCAATAAAACAGGTATAAATATACTTAATTTCAAGGTGAATGGAAAGAATGTGGGAAGTCTGATTTACGATGGGGAAGAAATTGATGTTTCTTCATACCTGGAAAAAGGCGATAATATTATTGAGGTTGAGCTTGTAAATAATCTTAGAAACCTCATGGGTCCCCACCATTTAAGCATTGGAGAAAGCTATGTGGTTACCCCGAGTTTATTTCATAGGGTTCCATGCATATGGAATAATTATAATCCAATCCAGTGGGATGAAAACTACTGCTGCATACAAACGGGCTTTGAAATATGCAAAGAATAATGCTTATAAAGAAAGCGTTGGTATTTAGTGCCAATGCTTTCTTTATAAGCAGGATTTTTTAATATTTTTGTGAAATTTATCTTGACAAATGCAGTAAAATACTGTATAATTCATAAGGTGTTCGTTGGAGAAACTTTGGCCCGTTGGTCAAGCGGTTAAGACACCGCCCTTTCACGGCGGTAACACGAGTTCAAATCTCGTACGGGTCACCAT
>JAXJXW010000115.1:0-5815 GCA_036307325.1 Clostridia bacterium | reverse complement strand
TCCTTTGATACCATGTTTTATTTGGTCGTTAAACATTATATCATATTTGGAGTCTATTTTCTTTTTTATTTGTCACCCATCAATTGTATCACAACACATTTACCATTTTTATAAATTGATCATTTACCATTTTTATAAATTGATCATACAATTTATTACCTTACCCAAAACTATAATCCTGTCTTTTTCTTCATCAAGCACAATATCGGGATAAAGCCTTTTGTCACCGTTTGCTTTAAGGGTGATTTTATTTCCGTCTTTATAATAAGCTCTTATAATGGCATCGCTGTCCTTGCACACAACCACCACAATATCGCCGTTGGCAATCAGCGCATTCAATCTGACAAGTGCAGTATCACCGCGGCATATTCTGGAATCATACATTGAATTATCCTGAACCTTAAGCCCTATATATTCATAACCTCTCAGCTTGTCACGGTCAATAAACATGGTATCAACTATTTTATCAACCTCAAGAAAAGGCTTTTCATTACTGATTGACTCCGCAACATAAACGGCGCGTGATCTTTCGTCTACTTCAAGAGGCTTCTCACCCAAAAGCCCGTCAATACTTACGCCGAAGGCTTCAGCCAAATTCGTTGCAAGCCTGTCAGGCGGTGCCGTGAGATACCCGCTTTCTATATTCATTATTGTAGTTTCCCCTACGCCGACCCTGTGGGCAAGCTCCTTTTGAGTAAGCCCTATTCTTTGCCTGAGCGCAGCAACATTTTTAGCAAGTAATTCCACAACAAGCTCCATTCCGAAAATATGTATATATTTTCATTTATTTCAAAGCCTATTATAACACTAAGACTTGCTTTAAATCAATATTTTTGGAAAAAACGACTGAAAAAGACAAATTTCCAGTCGTTTTTTCACGAAAATCATTACCACGCAGCTAATCGTGAAGTGCCTGATTGATGCCCTCTGCTATAATAAATGACGCCTGTTTTACAAGTACATCTACATCATTGGGCGTCACAATCATGTTTTCGTCTTTATCACAAAGAACCTCTTTTATAAACAATAACCGTTCCTCATCCGAAAGCTGCTGGAGTATTTCAGGCAATGCTCCTTCCGAATGGACACGCATATAATCGTTCAGGGAATCTATTACATCATCTGCAACGGTGGACACATCCACAACCATTGGAATACCTATTGCAATAACGGGAACGCCCATGGTTTTTTCGGAAATTTCTTTTCTGTTATTCCCGACCCCGCTGCCGGGATTTATTCCCGTATCGGCAAGCTGAACCGTAGCACCCAGTCGGCTCAGTTTTCTTGATGCAAGGGCGTCAACGGCTATAATCAAATCCGGCATAACCCTCTCCTTTATACCTGATATAATTTCACCCGTTTCTATCCCTGTCATTCCCATAACGCCGGGAGCTATTGCGCTTACACTTTTGTAATCATGCATAAGATTTTCAATATTTTGTATGTGGCGTGTAACAAGGAGCTTGCTGACAACATTTGGGCCTATTGAATCGGGGGTTATATATTGATTTCCAAGTCCCACAACAAAAACCGAGGAGCATTTATCCCGTTTTATCATTTTTCTCAGTTCAGCTGCAACTGCTCTTGCTCCCCGTTCCAGCACCGAATCATCCTCATGACCGAGGCTTTCAATTTCAATAGTTACATAGTTGCCTACAGGCTTGCCTATCCTTTTTGCGCCCTCCTCCGTTGTGATGCGTATATGGGTAACCTTAACCTTATCTTCTATTCTTTCATCCGTTTCTATTCCTGCAATTTCCTCCGTGAGCATTTCGCAGCATTCAATCGCAAGGTCTGTCCTCTTAGCCATATCAGTCTATCCTTTCTTCATCCTTAAGGTCATTATTCGGATATTCATCATCATCTGCTATTTCATCAATAGCTTCATCAAATTGGCTTTTAACGATTAAAAATGCCATTGGGTCCATCCACTCATTATTCATACTGTTATTAAAAGTTCCGTCAGGAATTTTCTTTTGCATATACTCACCCCATTTGCAATTTTTGTGATTTATAGTATATTATTTCCCTTATTTTTCACGGCATACTATAAATATTCAGGAGATTTGTATATACTGAAAAAATCGCCCGACTGACGCCGAGCGATTTTTCTATATGCTATATTAGTTTGTGATAATCTTTTCAGTTTCCTTATCAAACAAATGAACCTTTGCAGGGTCAAGACAAATGTCAATTGTCTGACCTCTCTGAGTTGTGCTGTCGGGCTTAACTCTTGCAGTGAAGTTAAGGCCATCAACCTTAAGATAAAGATATGTTTCAGCGCCCATAAGCTCTACAACTTCAACATCAGCCTTAAATGACGCAGTGCTGAACTTAGCAAGAGAATCAGCGTCATCATATAAATCTTCGGGACGAATACCCATAACAACGGTCTTACCAACATAATCCTTTACCTTCTCTGCCTTTTCGGGAGCAAGAAGAATCTGGTGAGAGCCAAATTTAGCAACTGTTCCTTCAGTTGTTTCTTCAATAACGGCATCACAGAAGTTCATCTGAGGTGAGCCGATGAAGCCTGCAACAAACATATTTACGGGATTGTTGTAGAGAGCCTGAGGTGAATCAACCTGCTGAATAATACCGTCTTTCATAACAACAATTCTTGTACCCATTGTAAGAGCCTCTGTCTGGTCATGGGTTACATAGATAAAGGTTGTCTGAAGACGCTGGTGAAGCTTTGAAATTTCAGTTCTCATCTGAACACGAAGCTTAGCATCAAGGTTTGAAAGCGGCTCGTCCATAAGGAATACCTTAGGTTCACGAACAATCGCACGGCCAAGTGCAACACGCTGACGCTGACCGCCTGACAAAGCCTTGGGCTTTCTTTCAAGGAGATGTTCAATATCAAGTATACGAGCAGCCTCCTGTACTCTCTTTTTAATTTCATCCTTTGGAGTCTTTCTGAGCTTAAGGCCGAACGCCATGTTTTCAAATACGGTCATATGAGGATAAAGAGCATAGTTCTGGAAAACCATTGCAATATCTCTGTCCTTAGGAGCCACATCATTCATAAGCTTATCACCTATGTAAAGCTCACCTTCACTGATGTCCTCAAGACCTGCTATCATTCTGAGTGTGTTGTTGACTTACCGCAGCCTGAAGGGCCTACGAGAATAACAAACTCCTTATCTGATATATCAAGACAAAAGTCCGTAACTGCCGTTACGCCGCCTTCAAATCGTTTATAGACATTTTTCAACTGTAAACTTGCCATTAAATTGACCTCCCATTTGGTTACATTAGTTAACCTATTTTTGCATTGTTTATATTGTAGCATAGCTTTTAAAAAAAACAAATACACTTATTGTACAAATTTAATTATTTTATTTTGTCAACATTGTATATTTTTTCAATTTCTTCGCTTGAGAGGTGCCTGTATTCTCCCTTTTTAAGGCTTTCATCCAAGTACAATTCTCCGTAAGAAAGTCTTTTAAGATATGCCACCTCATTATTTATTTCATGGGCCATTCTCTTAATTTGATGAAACTTTCCCTCTGTTATTGTAAGGTGAATTTCACTCTCTCCCAGTCTTTTCACCTTTGCCGGTTTTGTAATAAAACCTATGTCCACACCTGACTCCAGCTTTTCAAGGTCACTGTCAGAGGCGGGGGCAGAAAATTTCACATAATATGTTTTGCCCACATTTTTATTCGGTGACAAAAGCGAATGTGTCATCTGCCCGTCATTTGTGAGAAGCACGAAGCCCTCCGTATCAATATCCAGCCTTCCTACGGGCGAAAGGTCATATCTTTTTAAAGAGGGGTCAAGAAGGTCAAAAATTGTTTTCTTGTTTTTATCCCGTTTTGCAGTGATAAATCCTGCGGGCTTGTTTAGCATTATATAAATAAATTCACTGTAACAGACAATTTTCCCCAAAACTTTAAGCTCACTTTTTTCATCCACCTGCTTTGCCGCATCTCTTACTATTTCACCGTTAATTTCAACGCTTCCCTTTTTTATTTGCTCCCGCGCTTCCTTTCTTGTCATGGAAGCTGCATCGGCTACCAATTTGTCAAGACGCATAAAAATCAATCCTCATACTCTTTTTTTATGGGAATCATGATTCCATCTATTGTAATGGAGGATATATCTCCCCCTATTATTTTTCCTTCGTAAACCAAAATATTTGCCCTCGCATTTTTCGAGGGAATTTCATAGGTATATCTTGTGCAGCTTTTTCCCCGGTAGGCCGTTAAATCATATCCCCCTGCCTTTTGAATTTCATTATATCTCTCATAAACCGCACCAAACCTCTCAGGCAATACAATTTCCTCTTTTTCCAGCTCTTTTACAGAAACATCGGTGTAACCCATGTTGTAAATTATTTTATAAAACTCATCACCCTTGGCGTTACCGGCAGGGATAACAAGTGCCAGAAAAAGAAATAGAGAAATCAGCCGCTTCATGAAAATACCCCCTCGCAACATAATATTACGAAGGGGTTTAACTTATTCTGCTGAGAAAGGAAGAAGCGCAATGTGACGGGCACGCTTAATAGCAATGGTCAACTGACGCTGATGCTTTGCACATGTGCCTGTGATTCTTCTGGGAAGAATCTTTGCTCTCTCCGAAACATAACGGCGGAGCTTTGCTACATCCTTATAATCTATATCTGCAACCTTGTCAACACAGAACTGGCAAACCTTTTTCTTTGCCTTACGGGCTCTGTACGGCTTATCAGACTTTTCCTTTTCCATCATGGCTAAAACCTCCCTTGATTAAAATGGTAAATCATCATCTGTACCCATTGGGGATATAGGATCGGGAAGCGTTCCGAAATCAGAGCTTTCAAATCCTGTGCCGAACGAATCCGCCGGCTGAGAATCCTTTTTGCTTTCCGCAAAATACGCCTGATTAACGATAACTTCAGTTGCATAACGCTTCTTTCCGTCTGCATCATCCCATGAGCGCGTCTGAATACTGCCTTCTACGGCAATAAGATTTCCTTTTTTGAAATACTTAGAAATAAATTCCGCTGTCTGGCGCCACGCAACGCAGTTTATAAAATCTGCCTTACGCTCCTCACCGGCACGAACGAAATTGCGATCCACAGCTATTGAGAATGAGCAAGTGCTTATTCCCTGGGGCGTGCTGCGAAGCTCGGGGTCACGGGTAAACCTACCCATCAAGATAGCTTTGTTAAGCATTTAAAATTCCTCCCTCACGCTTCCTTGCGAACTGTGATAGTACGAAGAACGCCATCAGTAATTCCGTAGATTCTTTCAAGTTCCTTGGGGAATTCAGGCGCTGAAGTGAAGTTTACAAGAACATAGTAACCCTCTGTCTTGAAATCAATGGGATAAGCAAGCTTTCTCTTTCCCCATACATCTACGCTTTCAACAGTAGCATTTTCAGCTATAAGAGTCTTAAACTTCTCTGTAAGAGCAGTAATCTTCTCTTCATCAAGCGCAACATCAAGAACAAAAATGGTTTCATACTTGTTAATAATTTCAGCCATTTTTTACACCTCCTTCTGGACTTTGGCCCCGCCCTCATGCGGAGCAAGGATAGCATTCATTAAAATGCTAATTTATTATATACACTTTTTCAGTGCTTGTCAATATTTTTTATGGATATTTTTTTCTAAAATCTATTGATAATAAACATTTTTTGTGTTATACTGTTTAAGCTGTACCAGCCGGGGAGTTAGCGGTTCCCTGAATCCGCAGTCCGCTAAAGCGGAGGTTCATTCCCCGATTGAGGCGTTTGTTTTGTACGGCTGAGGAATATAAGTGGTGTTGACGAAAGGGTCCTGCGCAATATCGACCCGTGAACCTTGTCAGGCGGGGAACCGAGC
>JAXJXW010000114.1:0-10200 GCA_036307325.1 Clostridia bacterium | reverse complement strand
TTCAGGGGAAGAAAGCAAATATGGTTTGACAATTGGGGAAATACCATCTATAATTAAGGATATAGGCCGTTTGAAAAATGTCGCATTTAAAGGCTTTATGACGATGGCACCCTTTGGCGCACCTGGGGAGGAGCTTCATAAGATTTTCGGTCAGGCCCGCAGAATTTTTGAAGAATATAAATTGCACGGTGCAGAAATTTTGTCAATGGGAATGTCAGGCGATTTTCAAATTGCCATTGAAGAAGGCGCCACACATATCCGTGTGGGCAGTGCCATTTTTAAATAATTATTCGGAGGGATTGTAAATGTCATTTTTAAACAAACTCGGTGAGCTTGTGTTCGGGCCTGAGGATGATGAATTGGAATTTGAAGAAAGCTCTGATACATCTCCTTCATTTGAAGAGCCTGCTCCCCAAATTCTTTCAAAAAAATCAAAGGTTGTAAATATTGCCGCAACAACTCAGATGAAGGTTGTTGTTGTACAGATTGAGCAGTTTGATGAGGCAAGAGAAATTGCTGACCATTTGCGCAGCAAAAAGCCCGTTGTAATCAATCTTGAAAAGCTTGAAAAGGAAACGGCACGCCGTGTTATTGATTTTATCAGCGGCAGCGTTTATGCGCTTGGCGGTTCTATTCAAAAGGTTGCCGGCGGTATTTTCCTTATTGCTCCCTACAATGTTGACATTATGTCAGATGTTCGTGATGAACTGCAAAATACCGTTACATTTCCATGGGAATAACTGACAAACAGCGTTTTTTAGCGGCTCTTGATGAGGATTTAACCCTTCCTTTTGCAAAAATATTTGATATTTCGCAGAAGTCCTTTGAACGGGGCTATGACCTTTACGGTGACTTTCTTTCGGAAAATGCCCTTCTGATTTTAAAATCACGGGCAAGGCTTCTGCCCTGTGAGCCTGTCTTTTTCGGCGGTTATGATGGGGCGGAAAGGTGTATGGCGGGCTTTTGTCCCGATTATATCACCCCCGCCTTCCCTATCAGCGTGCTGGAATTAAGCTACAGAAAAACGGCGCAGCTTTCTCACCGTGATTTTTTAGGTGCCCTTATGGGGCTTGGCATAAAAAGGGAAAAATGCGGCGATATTATAGTTGATGAAGGAAAGTGCCTGATGTTTATTCAAAATGACATTGCTCCCTTTGTTGAGAGCAATTTATTTCAGGTGGGAAGAGAAGGCGTAAGCATAAAAATTACTGAGCCTTCGGAAATTTCTCCCCCTGAAAAAAAGTATGTTGAAATAAAAGGCACCGTCAGCGCAATGCGCCTTGACTGCGTGCTTGTTCTCATGCTGGGGCAAGGAAGAAGCCGCTGCGTAGAATGGATAGAAAGCGGAAAAGTGTTTGTAAACGGCGTATGCGCTTTAAAAAGCGATATGCACCTTAAGGAAGGGGATATTCTGTCTGTCAGGAAAGCCGGGCGTGCCGTTGTGGAGCTTGGCGGAACCTCTAAAAAGGGCAGAATTTTCGTAACTTTGAAAAAATCTGTGTAGGTTGTTTTATGATTTATTTTATTATTTGTGCCCTGGTTGTTCTTTTGGACCAGGTAAGCAAGGCAGTGATTGAGAAAAATTTTGAGCTTGGAGAATCCCTTGATGTGATTAAGGGGTTTTTCAGCCTGACATACACACAAAACCGCGGTGCGGCTTTCGGAATGCTACAGGGTGCCCGTGTGTTTTTCATTATACTTACTGTGGCTATTTTTGTACTTGCGTATTTCTACTTCAGAAAAAACAAGCCTTCGGGCGTTCTTGAAAAGCTTGCTATAAGCTTTATTGCAGGGGGTGCCTTGGGCAATTTTATTGACAGGGCGTTTCTTTCATATGTGCGTGACTTTTTATCGGCTGATTTTATTGACTTCCCCATTTTTAATATAGCGGATTGTTTCATATGTATCGGTGCGGCGCTGTATATTCTTAGCGTCTTTTTGTATGACAAAAAGAGGGCTGACTATGGAAAATGATGTTGTAAAATTAACAGCGTGCAGTCCTGCACGCTGTGATGTGTATATAGCTGAAAATTCGGAGAATATATCACGCAGCTTTGCACGGAAGCTTTTTGATGAGGGGCGTGTTCTCGTAAACGGGAAGCCCGTGCGTGCGTCATACAAATTAAAGGTGGGCGACGGGATTGAAATATCTCTCCCTGCGCCAAAAATGATAGACGCCCGCCCTCAGGATATAGCACTTGATATTGTTTATGAAGATGAAAGCGTGCTTGTTATAAACAAGCCACGAGGCATGGTGGTACACCCTGCCGCAGGCAACGAGGACAACACCCTTGTAAATGCAGTAATGCACCATTGCGGCGATAATCTTTCTGCAATAAACGGCGTTTTGCGGCCGGGAATTGTTCACAGAATTGATAAGGATACAACGGGGCTTCTGGTTGTTGCAAAAACAAATGCAGCTCATCTTTTTTTGGCAGACCAGCTCTCTGACCATACCTTGGGAAGAACATATTACGCCCTTGTCCACGGAAATATATTGCAGGATAATTTTACCGTTGATGTACCCATTGCCCGAAGCGAAAAGGACAGGAAGAAAATGGCTGTTTCTTCCAAAAACGGAAGGGATGCCGTTACCCATGCTTTCGTTTTGGAAAGATTCGGGAAATACACATTTGTTAAGTGCAACCTTGAAACGGGGCGCACTCATCAGATAAGAGTCCATATGCGCCATATAGGTCACCCTATTTTCGGGGATAAGACATATGGCTTAAAAAAAGAAGAATTTAATACTGCAGGTCAGCTTTTACACGCAGGACAGATAAGCTTTATTCACCCCGTAAGTAAAGAGCCTGTCACTTTTACTGCACCGCTGCCTGCGGATTTTGAAGATATACTTTCTAAAATAGGAAAAAAATACAATTAGTGGAGGTTATTGTAATGGCAAAAGAAAAATTTTATATTACCACTCCGATATATTATCCCAGTGATAAGCTGCACATAGGTCATTCATACTGCACCGTTGCGGCAGATACAATTGCACGCTATAAGCGGGCTCAGGGCTATGATGTTATGTTCCTTACGGGAACCGACGAGCACGGTCAGAAAATTCAGCGTATAGCTCAGGAGCGCGGCGTCACTCCCCAGGAATATGTTGACAATATTGTTGCAGGCATTAAGGATTTATGGAAAATGCTTGACATTTCAAACGACAAGTTTATCCGCACCACTGATGAGATGCATGTAAAAGCAGTTCAGAAGATTTTTAACAAGCTTTATGAAAAGGGTGACATATATAAAAGCGAGTATGAGGGCTGGTATTGCACTCCCTGCGAATCCTTCTGGACAGAGCATCAGCTTAAAGACGGGAAATGCCCCGACTGCGGCAGAAGCGTTGAAAAAACGAAGGAGGAAAGCTATTTCTTCCGTCTTTCAAAATATCAGGATAAGCTGATAGAGCTTATAAAGAATAATCCCGATTTTCTCCAGCCCTCTATAAGGCAAAATGAAATGCTCAACAACTTCCTTATACCGGGGCTTGAGGATTTGTGCGTGTCCAGAACAAGCTTTGACTGGGGAATCCCCGTAACCTTTGACCCCAAGCATGTAGTATATGTCTGGCTTGACGCCCTTACGAACTACATTACCGCACTGGGTGCCTTCAGCGACAATGTTGAGGATTTTAAGAAGTATTGGCCCGCTGATGTTCACCTTGTGGGAAAAGAAATTGTCCGTTTCCACTCTATCATATGGCCCGCAATGCTGATGGCACTTGATCTTCCTCTGCCGAAGCAGGTTTACGGTCATGGTTGGCTTCTTCTTGACGGCGGCAAAATGAGCAAGTCAAAGGGTAATGTTGTTGACCCTGTAACGCTTATAAACAAATACGGCGTTGACGCAATAAGATATTTCCTCATGCGTGAAATGCCCTTCGGAGCCGATGGCATATTTAATAACGAAGCTCTCATAAACCGTATAAACTCAGACCTTGCAAACGACCTTGGCAATCTTGTAAGCAGAACCGTAAGCATGATTGAAAAGTATTTTGGCGGCACCGTTACAAATAATGGCACTTATGAGCCTCTTGATGAGGAGCTTATCGGTCTTGCAAAAAGCACGCTTAAGGTTGTTGAAGAGAAGATGGATTCCTTCCAATTTTCTGCGGCTCTTGCGGAAATATGGAAGCTTATTGGCAGAACCAACAAATATATTGATGAAACAATGCCTTGGGCACTTGCCAAGGATGAGGCGAAGAAGCCCCGTCTTGAAGCAGTTATGTATAATCTGTGTGAAGCAATCCGCATTGCGGCAGAGCTTATTGCACCTGTTATGACCCACACAACACCGAAAATTCTTGAGCAAATCGGTGCACAAAGCGGCGGCTGGAGCAGTGCGTCAGAATGGGGCAATCAGGCAAGCTTCACCGTAAAGAAGGGTGAGGTTCTCTTCCCCCGAATTGATGTGGATTCAGAGCTTAAAGCCATTGAGGAAGAGGCCGCAAAGAAGGAACCCGGAGAAAAAAAGACAGAAAAGCCCGAAAGCAAGGAAGAAATAACCATTGATGATTTTGCAAAGACAGAGCTAAGGGTCGGCAAAGTTATCGCCTGCGAAAAAATTAAAAAGGCAAAAAAGCTTCTTAAGCTTCAGGTAGACCTTGGTTATGAGACAAGGCAGGTTGTAAGCGGAATAGCGCAATACTATGAGCCTGATGATATTATAGGCAAAAAAGTTGTTGTTGTAACCAATCTAAAAAGCGTTAAGCTTTGCGGCGAAGAAAGCCACGGAATGATTCTTTGTGCCGCAAATGACAACCAGCTTTGCTTTGTCACTCCTGACGGAGAAATGGATCTTGGAAGTGAAGTTCGCTGATGCTTTTTGATACTCATGCACATTTTTATGACCCTCGTTTTGATGATGACCGTGACGCTTTGCTTTCTTCCATGGGTGAGAATAATGTGGGCTATATAATTAACGCCGGCTGCGATATAAAAACAACAAAGGCAAGTATTGACCTTGCAGAAAAATATGAATTTATATATGCCACGGCAGGTGTGCACCCAAACCACACTGCCGACATGAACTACAAGGCATATGAGGAAATACAAGCCCTTGCAAAGCATGAAAAGGTTTGTGCAATAGGTGAAATCGGGCTTGATTATCACTTTGACACGGAAAAAGCCCTTCAAAAAGAAGCTTTTGCTCTCCAAATCGGTATGGCAAAGGATATGAAGCTTCCCTTTGTCATCCATTGTCGTGAAGCCTGCGGAGACTGCCTTGATATATTAAAAGCTGAATATAAAGGAACAGGTGCAGTAATGCATTGCTTCAGCGAAAGCACCGAAACGGCAAAAATACTTCTCAATATGGGGCTTTTTATATCAGTGGGCGGCACACTTACCTTCAAAAACAATGTCCGCACCGTGGATGCGGTGCGTTATATCCCTCTTGACCGCCTTTTAATTGAAACGGATTCGCCGTTTCTTGCTCCTACACCCCATCGGGGTGAGAGAAACAGCAGCCTCTATATTCATTATGTGGCTGAAAAAATTGCCGAGCTTAAGGGCGTCAGCACAGAAGAGGTTGAAGAAATAACAACAAGGAACGCCAAAGAATTTTTTGGTATATAAAAAAGGAACTGCAGTAAAATGATTTTGAAAAATCATTTTGCCACAGTTCCTTTTTTTGCAGAGCGCACCGTAAACCGTAAACGGGCGGTCTGTTCTATTTTTCAAGCCGTTAGTAGTAGGTTTTTATTATCTTGTCATATACCTCGTCAAGCCTTGAAAAGTCCATGGCGTTTACATAATAAACCTCAAGCTCATCATGCAGTTTTTTTGCCCGCGCAACTGCGCCGCAGGCTTCCTCCAAAAGCACCTTTGAATCTCCAAGGCGTTTTTCCATTACGGGCAAATCCTCAATGGCACCGTAAAGTCCGTCAATCATTGCACAGGCACAGCCTGCCGTATGAGATAAATTCGATGCACTTATGGCAATTTTTTCGCTGGGAATTATAATATGCTCTATTCTGTCGGGAATGATGGAGCATGGGCAGCAAATCACATCAACGCCGTGGCCTATTGCGCCCTCCATAACGGTTTTCAGCAAATAGTCAGATGCGGCTCCCCACTTATCCTCAATAACATATGTTTTATCCGCTAGGTTAGTCAGTGTTTCTTCAAAGAAGCATATTTCACCAACTGACACTGCGCTTAAAAGCCTTTTTGAAACCTTTGCATTATGCCCCGTGGGGAATTTTGACACAATTTCCTGCGCCAAAGCATACACATCGGAATATTTTATACTGCGCTTTGCAATGCTCATATTCTCACGCATAAGTGCCGCTGCCGCTTTTATGTAAGCGGTTGCACTCCTATGGCAGTCAGATATTTTTTCATTCAGATAAGCAATATCATATCTGTTTTTCCGCAAAAGCTTCGTATCCCAAAAGCTTCCCGTATAGGCAATGTGCTGAACCGCCCCCGGAAGTACAGGGTCTTCAACATGGGGTGCAGTGCCGTCAAGCATGGCAAACATTGCCGTTTTGTCTATAAATGCGTCAAGGGAATGAGGGTCAGATGCACACGGAATAAGCTCAACATTATGCCCCTTTCTCTGTGCCATTTTTGCAATTCTCTTCATAAGTGATGATTTTCCGCTTCCGGGGCCACCCTTTAAAACAATAAGCTGTAAATCTGAATATTGCTCCTGAAGCTGTTTAAAATAAGAGGTAAACCCTTTTTCTGAATTAGCACCGAGAAAAAATTTAATATCGTTCATAAAAACGCCTCCCGAAATACATTATATTCGGGAGGCGTTTTTATGATAACTCTTTTTTCAGTTTTTATATTCCGTCTACCTCAAATGGAGTATCTTCCTTTGGCTTATCAGTAATAATATCCTTAATTGAAGCTTCCTCAGTCTCCGTTTCCCTAGGTTCTTCCGCTGTGTTTTCCGAAAGGTCGGCAATATAAAAATCCCGCCCGTTTTCGGTATTCACATACCAGACAACATTTTCTCCCACGGCTATAGGAGTGCAGCTATCTGAAAGAGCCGCATCTTTGCAGTAAACCACATTTGAGAGCATTTGCCCTCTTGCGTCAAGCACGGCATAAAACAGTCCGCCGCTTTGCACGGGAAATTCATAATTTGATATGGTTGTCCACATTACCACAAATTTATCGTCACTTATTTTCACAAGCTTAGGCACGCTTGCCGTTACTCCTCTTCCGGAATAAGTTGCAAGCTGAATAATCTCATGCTCCCATGTTTCCTTATCAGTAAACACGGCATATACATTTCTGTTTTCGTAGGGTACGCCTTCTATCCCAAGGCTGTTATATCCCGAAGGAAGAAGGGGGTCAACTGCGCTCAGCACTGTCAGATACCCTTCTGAGGTATTCTCCAATCCTCCGGTCATAACGCCTGTGCAGTTTGCGGCAAGATTTCCTCCCACATTAAAGATACACTTGGTTTTATTCACATTGCCGTAAAAGTCAAGCTCACGAAGGATAACACCCCGCATGGGTGCTGCATCTGAAAGGTCTGCCGTTATAAGAGAATCGGAGCCTGCAAATGCAAGCCCGTTTAAAGCGTGGCTTGTGTGATTAGGCTGAAACATTCCCAAAGAATTAACTATCTCCCATGTAGTCTTATCAACTATTACGGTAAGCTGCGTCTGGGGATATTCTCCTGCATCATTTTTATACTGGCTTCTTGAAGTATGCAAAACAAGATACCTGTCATTTTCCGTTATACTGCATCCCGATGCGTCAAAGGGCACTGTTGTTTTGCAGTTATAAATGGGAACCTCACTTATTTTTACAAAGTTCTTGTCATAAATAACTATTTTTATTACCTCACGGCTGTTATCCTGCTCCATATTTTCCTGGCCGAAAGCAATGTAATTATAATCCTTACCGCAGTAAAGGCCGCCGAAAATCGGAAGCTCATACCTGATTGCAAAGGAGTCAACTCTGCTAAGTGCGGCGTCATACCTTTCTATATTTATGTTTTCCGCCGCTTCAAAGGCGCAATAGGTGCCGTCACTGTTGCGGATAATCTGCGAGGGCTTGGCACTTCCCCATCTTGCAATTGCCTTTTCCAGAGTTGCCACCGTTTCGGAGGCTTCAAGCACTCTTTCTGAGGATATTTTTGTAACGCCTGCGCCCTTATAGCCCTTTTTGTTAACCGATACGGTGCGTGCCTCTTCATCCCAGATATATTCACCGCAAAGCTTTGCCAGCTCGTCTGCATACACACAGGTTAAACCGCCTATATTAAAGCTTTCAAGCACTGTGTTGTTATACTTTGCCACAATGTCGGTATAATAAACCTTACCCACAACCTTGCCTATTTGCTCCGCCGTTACGGGAAGGCCCATTTCCGCCTTTGTTCCTCCGGCATATTCCGAATCGGAAATGGTAAGCACACGGGTTTCCTCATCAAAATATACGCTGAATTCCATTTCCTCACAAAGCGCCTGAGTCAGAATCGCCGTGCGCCCTGCAATATTATAGCTGGGCACATACTGCCCGTTCACATATGTTACAATATCAGTTGCCAGCACATTCCCAATAACATCACCAATATTATACGCCGAAGCATTACCTGCCGCAAGCACTGTACACATGGCTGCCAACAAAGCCTTTTTAATAAATTTCACCGGCATCACCTCTTTTTATTCCATATACAGCAGTATAGCACATTTAAAAAAATTATTCAAGAACATGCACTATTTTATTTTTCGTAATTTTTTTACATAACAAATTATTGTTGACTAAACGGGAATAAAATGTTAAAATCTTATAAGTGAAAGCGAGGTTTTTTGCATGAGTTATGCGGACAAGGTTTTCAAACAGAATTGTGAAGATATATTAAACAACGGCTTTTCAGATGAAGCACTTGATGTGCGCCCCGTATGGGATGACGGGGCAAAGGCGCACACCGTTAAGAAGTTTTGCATTGTGAACAGATATAATCTTGCGGGGGAGTTTCCCGTTATAACCCTTCGCAAAACAAATCTCTCCGCAGCTGTTGATGAGCTTTTATGGATATGGCAGAAAAAGAGCAATAATATTCATGACCTTGCCAGCCATATATGGGACTCATGGGCAGATGAAAGCGGCTCCATCGGTAAGGCATACGGCTACCAGCTGGGTGTTAAGCACCAATATAAGGAAGGAATGTTTGACCAGGTTGACAGGGTGCTTTACGACTTAAAGCACAATCCCCAAAGCCGAAGGATAATGACGAATATATACAATCACCATGACCTTAGCGAAATGGCACTTTACCCCTGTGCGTACAGTGTTACATTCAATGTAAGCGGAGATACCTTAAACGCCGTTTTAAACCAGCGTTCCCAGGATATGCTCACTGCAAACAACTGGAATGTCTGCCAGTATGCGGTGCTTGTTCATATGCTTGCCCAAGTCAGCTCTCTTAAGGTGGGTGAGCTTGTGCATGTAATTGCAGATGCTCATATTTACGACAGGCATATCCCTATTGTTGAAGAAATATTGAAGAAGGAGCCTTATGACGCTCCCTTGTTTACAATAGATAAATCAATAGATGATTTTTACAAATTCACACCGGACAGTGTGGCTTTTGAAAATTATAAATTCCACACCCTGGGAAAGAAAATTCCCGTTGCAATTTAAGGAATGATTATATGAAAATGATAGTTTGCGTTTCTGAAAATTACGGTATCGGCAATGGTGGAAAGCTTTTGTTTTCCCTTCCGCCCGATATGAAATTTTTTCGTGAAACAACCCTTGGAAAATGCGTTATAATGGGGCGTTCAACACTGGAATCCTTCCCCGGCAAAAAGCCTCTTAAGAATCGTGAAAATATTGTTCTCTCACGGTCTGCAGACTTTAAATGTGACGGTGCGGTTGTATTTAACACCGTTGAGGCCGCCGCAGAATATGCGGATTTTAGGTTCAAGGAAGACGCTTTTGTAATAGGCGGTGCGCAGATATACAAGGAGTTTGAGCCGTATTGTAATGAGGCCCTTGTAACAAAGGTGTATAAAACGCAAGAAGCTGACGCTTTTTTCTTTAATATTGATTCCTCCCCCAATTGGATTCTTAAGGAGGACAGCGGCGTACTGGAATATGAAGATTTGAAGTATGCCTTTTTGAAATATGTTCGCAAGTGAAAGGATGTTTTGAATGTTTTGTCCCAAATGCGGGAGAATAAACCCCGATGAAGAAGAATTCTGCAAGGGCTGCGGTGCAGCTT
>JAXJXW010000113.1:0-4524 GCA_036307325.1 Clostridia bacterium | reverse complement strand
TTTGGAGTAAAATTTTTATTTTTTACGAAAAGTGTCACCCATCATTGACTATTTAACATTTTTGATATTTCATGATATATTTTTTTATTTACAAAAACATTTTTTTATGTTAGAATACCGTTGTGCTATTTATTATTCGGGAGGTTACTTATGAAAACGAATGTGGCGATTATAGGCGGCGGAATAGGCGGCCTTATGGCGGCATACCGCATTAAAACAAATAATAAAAATTGCAGCGTTGCCATTTATGACAGCGGTCATATGATAGACAAGCGGCAATGTCCCGCAAGCAAGAACATGGGTTGCGTGCATTGCAAGGTTTGCAGTATCACCTGCGGTTTTGCCGGTGCCGGTGCGTTTTCCGACGGTAAGTTTAATTTGGGCACCGCTTACGGCGGCACCCTGGGCGAGGCTCTTGGTGATGATGTTGCCATGCAGTATATAAATGAGGTTGATAAGGTCCTTGAAAGCTTTGCAGGCGATAATTATCCGGCTCTTTTCCTTTCCAACGAAGAGCTTAAGCTTAAGTGTATAAAAAACAATCTCAGGCTTCTGGATATGAATGTGCGCCATCTTGGCACAGATAAAAACCTTGCAACAATGAAAAATCTGTTACAGTGGCTCTCTCAGGCAGCCGTTGAATTTTTCCCTGATACAACTGTTGATAATATTGAAATAAGCGGAGCGAAGAAAACCCTTTACTCCGAGGGCACGGCTCTTTGTACTGCCGACAGTGTAATTATAGCAACAGGCCGCGGCGGCGCAAAATTTGTAACGGATTTTTGCACCAAGAACAATATTTCAATGAATTCCAACTCGGTTGACATAGGCGTTCGTGTTGAAATGAAGGATATTATCTGGAGAGAGTTTTCCTCTGCTATTTATGAGCCGAAAATTCTTTACAGAACAAAAACCTTTGAGGACAGGACAAGAATGTTTTGTTTTAACCAGGGCGGTCTTGTTTCTGCAGAGAACAACCACGGCATAATAACGGCAAACGGCCATGCATTTGCAGAGCCTGAAAAGAAAACAGAAAACTGTAACTTTGCAATTTTATCCTCAATAAACTTCACCAAGCCCTTCAATAAGCCCACAGAATATGCGGAATATATTGCACGCATGGCAAATATGATAGGAAACGGCAATGTGCTTGTTCAGCGTTTCGGCGACCTTATACGGGGAAGAAGAACCAACGAGCACCGTCTGGCGCAAAACACTGTTACTCCTACACTCAGAGCCACGGCGGGTGATATTTCTCTTGTTCTTCCCCACAGAATGCTTACCAATATTATAGAAACAATTTATGCCCTTGATAAGGTTGCACCGGGAACTGCCAATGACGATACGCTCCTGTACGGCTGCGAAAACAAATATTATTCAATTCGCCCCCAGACAGATGAAAACTTCTGTTTAACAGACGGAGTGTACCTTATCGGCGACGGAAGCGGCATTACAAGAGGGCTTAGCCAGGCAGGCGCAATGGGAATATATGTAGCGGATAAAATAACTATGTAACCACATATAAATTGGATGTCAAAATAAAAATAGTCCAAAATAAATGAGCTGTAAAAACCGAGGTTTTTACAGCTCATTCTTGTTATAAACTTATGCAAGCTCTGCAAAGTACTTAATAGTACGAACCATCTGGCTTGTGTAAGAATTTTCGTTGTCATACCAGGAAACAACCTGTACCTGATAAAGGTCATCAGCAATCTGAGCAACCATTGTCTGAGTTGCATCAAAGAGAGAACCGTAACGGATACCTACGATGTCAGAAGAAACGATCTGATCTTCGTTGTAACCGAAGGACTCACTTGAAGCAGCCTTCATAGCAGCATTGATACCTTCCTTTGTAATATCCTTGCCCTTAACAACAGCTGTAAGAATTGTTGTTGAACCTGTGGGAACGGGTACACGCTGAGCAGCACCGATAAGCTTTCCGTTAAGTTCGGGAATAACAAGGCCGATAGCCTTTGCAGCACCTGTTGAGTTGGGAACGATATTTACTGCACCTGCGCGAGCACGGCGAAGGTCACCCTTTCTGTGGGGGCCGTCAAGAATCATCTGGTCACCTGTGTAAGCATGGATTGTAGCCATGATACCGGACTGGATGGGAGCATAATCGTTAAGAGCCTTTGCCATGGGAGCAAGGCAGTTTGTTGTACAGGATGCAGCAGAAATGATTGTGTCATCCTTTGTAAGTGTATTTTCGTTTACGCTGTAAACGATAGTCTTAAGGTCATTGCCTGCGGGAGCAGAAATAACAACCTTCTTTGCACCAGCATCAATGTGAGCCTGTGATTTTTCCTTTGAGCAATAGAAACCTGTGCATTCCAAAACAACATCTACACCGATTTCTCCCCAGGGAAGATCAGCAGCCTTAGGCTCGCTGTAAATAGTAATCTTCTTACCGTCTACAACTATATAGTTTTCGCCTGCTTCTACTGTATGACCGTCATATCTGCCCTGAGATGAGTCATACTTAAGAAGATGAGCAAGCATCTTAGGATCTGTAAGGTCATTGATAGCTACTACTTCGTAACCTTCTGCACCGAACATCTGACGAAATGCCAAACGACCGATACGACCAAAACCGTTAATTGCAACTTTTACTGCCATTTAAAAACATCCTTTCGTGTTTAAAAAATATATAATAAAAATTTATTTATTACCTTAAATAATTGTAATTGATTCAATTACAGGAGCATGAACAGGCGACTGTCCGTCAAATTCAACGGGAATTGAAGCAATTTCATCAACAACCTCCATGCCCTTTGTAACCTTGCCGAAAGCGGCATAGCTGCCGTCAAGGTGGGGAGCGTCATCATGCATAATGAAAAACTGACTAGACGCACTGTTGGGCATCTGGCTTCTCGCCATTGATATAACACCGCGGGTATGACGAAGGGGATTGTTAAATCCGTTTGAGGCAAACTCACCGAAAATCTTTTCGTCGCTTCCTCCCATTCCGTTACCCATGGGGTCACCGCCTTGAATCATAAAGCCCTTGATTATTCTGTGAAAAGTAAGTCCGTTATAAAACCCTCTTTCCACAAGGCTTTTAAAATTCTGAGTGGTTTTGGGAGCAACATCGGGATAAAGCTCAAGCTCTATTTCTCCGCCGCCCTCCATTGTTATTTTAATATTTACATTCTCTGCCATAAATATCGCACCTTTCGCAAAAAGTTTTCGATATCGTTACTATTATATCGTTTTGCTTCATTCAATGCAAGCATTTTTTTCTCTTTTATGAAAATTTAGTCAATACTCTCGCCTTTTGAGTCGTATCCGAACAAATCTTCTCTGATTTCAGCTATTTTACTGCTGCTGGGAATAACATAGGAAACATCTCCGATGTATTGGGGATTGTTAGGGAGAGTAAATGTGTTAATATTATCAGCGCCTATGGAAAGAATCTGCATGGCACCGCTTACAGCATCCCCCGGCGTCATTGATGTATCCATATTTTTTGTTAAAACCTTATAAATATTATCAATTTTCGTAATATTTTTAAGCTGAAGCTTTTGGTCAACCAGCGCATGAAGGAAATCCTGCTGAACCTTTATTCTGTCTATATCTCCGCCCTTATATCGCCTGAATCTAACAAGCTGTTCAGCCTTGTCCCCGTCAAGATGTTGCATTCCGGGCTGAAGGTCAATATATAAATCCTGATAAGGATCACTGTATTTCATTCTTTGGGGAACATCAAAATCAACGCCGCCGATTTCATCAATAAAGTCTCTGAAAGCATCAAAGTTAATTTTGATAAAGTGGTTAATGGGTATTCCCGTAAGCTGCTTTACCGCAAGGATAGATGCTTCAATACCGCCGGATTCATTTCCCGAACTTTTTTTGCCTACGGCGTGAACAGAATTTATCTTCATCCACGAATTTTTATATTTAATTCTTGTGTCACGGGGAATGCTCATTACAGAAACCTTTCCCCCGACAGGGTCTATCTGCGCCAGCATTATAACATCAGTTAAAAGCCCGTCTTTATCTGTTCCCAGCAAAAGAATATTGCATTTTTCCTTGGAAATCTCAACATCATCAAGAGTGTCCTCGTCAAACATGCTTACAATATTGCTGCTGTAAGGTGTTGTATATAATTTTGCGCAATATATACCGCTAAATGCGGCAAACATCATAATAAACGCAATAAGAACGCCGCCCAGAGTTTTTTGAATGCTCCCGGTGCGCTTTCTTTTTTTTGCCATTATTATTACCTCTCTAACCAAAAGTAAGATTCATCATTTCCGTAACAAACTTATTCTAGCACATTTTTCAACTTTAGTCAATAAAAAGCATATACTGTTATTGATTATAATACAAAAAGGGGAATTTTACATCAAAAAATTTTGAATTTTTTGTAAACTCGGCGTCAAAATGAAATTTATAAAATTTTTGAAAAAAAGTATTGACATTTACAGTGCACTTTGTTATAATATCACCGTTGTCGGCACTGCCGAACATTTGGGAGCATAGCTCAGCTGGGAGAGCATCTGCCTTACAAGCAGAGGGTCA
>JAXJXW010000112.1:0-12297 GCA_036307325.1 Clostridia bacterium | reverse complement strand
TTTAAAAGTTATCCACATTTTGGGCAGAAAAAGAGGGCGATGCCTCAATTTAGTGAAAATTCACTTATTGAGACACGCCCTTTTGTTTTGTATTATTCATTATTAATCATTCAATATTCATCATTCATTAAGAAAGGATTTTTGCAATGAATAATGAAATCGCCTGCGGCGGATAAAAGACGGATTTAATCTCGGATTTGATTACACAATGTCTACATGTATCTGTATTCTTTTGGGGATTTACCTGTTTTTAATTTGAATAAATTTGTAAAATAGTGTTCATCGCAAAAGCTTATAGTTAAAGCAATTTCTTTTACAGATAAATCTGTATCACGAAGCATGTTTTTCGCTATCTTTATTTTGTTGTCAATATAATATTTATATGGTGTTATTCCATATGCTTTTTTAAAAATTCTGATTGTATGTTCGTTGGTTTTATAGATAAGCTTTGATAAATCTTCTATGGTTATTTGTTTATAAATATTTTTATCAATATAGTTTTTTATAACTGCGGCATCAGCAGATATATTACTATTTGTATCTTTATTTGCGGCAATGGTTTGAATAAGCTTGTGAAACAAAATGGAAATCTTTGCTGCAATTTCTTTTGATGTGTATTGCGTTGAGATAAGCATCTTATGTATTTCTTTAAAATATTTTTCGGTATTGCAGTGAAAAACATTTTGATTATATAAAGAATATGCGTTTATAAGTGAATCAACTAAAGGCCCTGAAACATTAACCCATATTTTAGTCCATGGCCAATCTTCACTTGAGAAATATTCGTGGTTATCTCCTTCTAATAAAAAATATGTATCGCCCTCCTGTGGATAAAGAAGTTTATCTTTTACAATAGTTCCTGAACCGGAAATAACATATTCAAAGCAGGCAACTGACGAATTGGGGCGAAATATTCTGTAGTCTTTATCGCAATAAGAAATTCCTGCAAGATGAACGATTATTGCCTCGCTTTTATCAAAAATCGGACAAGGGACAAATATTTCTTTCATATCAATAATCCTCACTTAATTATCATAAATACTCATTGTATTATTCATATTATATCATTAAAATATAAGTATGTAAATATTGAATTGGAGGAATTTGTTATGGTAATACCAAGAGCAGAATACCCAAATCCACAGTTTGAAAGAAGTAATTGGGAGAACTTAAACGGAACATGGGAGTTTGAAATTGATAAAAGTGTCAGCGGCAAAGATAGAAAGGTATATACTGCTGAAAAATTAAAAGGAGAAATTGTAGTTCCTTTTTGTCCTGAAAGCAGTCTTTCAGGTGTAAAAGAAACCGATTTTTTAAATTCTGTATGGTATAAAAGAAATATAAACATAAAAGATAAAAACAATCTTATATTTCTCCATATTGGGGCTTGTGACTATTTTACCACTGTTTACATCAATGGCAAAGAGATAGGCACACACAAAGGCGGTTATACTTCTTTTAAATTTGATATAACAGATTATGTTGAAATCGGGGATAACACTTTAGTTATTAACGCACAAGATGATAACAGGAAAGGTCTTCAACCGAGAGGAAAGCAGTCGGAGAACTATTATTCTCAAGTTTGCGATTATACCAGAACTACAGGAATATGGCAAACTGTATGGCTTGAGTATGTGCCAAAAACTCACATAGAACATTTTAATATATATCCTGATTTTAAAAATTCAAAGGTTACAATCAGAACGGTTGTTAAAGGAAATGCAAAGCTTAATGTTACGGCATATTATGAAGGCAGAGAAGTAGGCAATGCCAAAGCTTTAAATTGCGGCAATAATGCAGATGTTACAATTGACCTTTCTGAAACACATCTTTGGGAGGTTGGCAACGGCAGACTTTATGACCTTGAATTTACATATGGTGAGGATAAAGTAAAAAGTTATTTTGGCCTTAGAAATGTTGCACTTGACGGATATAAATTCAAATTAAATGACAAGGTTGTGTATCAGCGCCTTGTGCTTGACCAAGGATATTATCCCGATGGAATATATACTGCTCCCACAGAGGAGGAAATGATCAGAGACATACAGATTTCTTTGGATGCGGGATTTAACGGAGCAAGACTGCACGAAAAGGTGTTTGAACCAAGATTTTTATATCATTGCGACAAAATGGGATATTTGGTATGGGGAGAATATGCAAACTGGGGATTAGACCATACAGAGCTTCATTCACTTCCAACATTTTTAAGAGAGTGGGAAGAAGCAATAAAGAGAGACTTTAATCATCCCTCAATTATTGGATGGTGTCCGTTTAATGAAACATGGGATGTAAACGGAAGGAGTCAGAATAATGAAGTAATAGAAATGGTTTACAAAACCACAAAGCTTTACGACTCAACAAGACCATGCATTGATACAAGCGGACATTTCCATGTGGAAACAGATATATTCGACTACCATGATTACACACAAGAGGTTGATGTGTTTGAAAAAATTAGTGACGATTTAATGAATGAGGGAATTATCAACGATCATTTGGAAAGAAATCCAAAAACTAAAGGCAGACAAAAGTATAAAGGCGAACCATCTTTTTGCAGTGAATATGGCGGTATAAAATGGGATGTTGAAGGTAATGAAAATTCGTGGGGTTACGGCAACGCACCAAAAAATGAGCAAGAATTTATTGACAGATATAAAGGCTTAACTGAGGCACTGCTTAAAAATACTAAGATGATAGGCTTTTGCTATACACAGCTTTATGATGTTGAACAAGAGCGTAACGGGCTTTATACATATGGCAGAAAGCCAAAGTTTGATATGAATGTATTTAAAAAAATAAATTCACAAAAAGCAGCGGTTGAAGAGTAAATACTAATTATAGGCATGTGTTTCCTGCGCCGGAGCCGTAAGGGCTGTTTCACTAAAAAGTGAGACAGCCCTAAAAATTTGCACACAAAAAGCCGTTAGGCTACAGAAAGAATAATACGGGAAAATGAAGGAGAATTGTTGTGGATTTTATAAAATTAACGCATGATAATTTAGAACAGGAGCATATATGCTGTGCAATTTCAAACAATAAAGACCCACAGGTGGCGTCAAAAAAAGCATGGCTTAAAGAACGGCTTGACGAGGGGCTTGTATTTTTAAAATCTGTGCAGCGGGGCAAGTGCTTTATTGAGTATATCCCTGGCGAGTATGCGTGGGTGCCCATAGAGGCAGACGGATATATGCACATCAACTGCTTTTGGGTGTCCGGCTCGCTAAAAGGGCACGGATACTCAAATGAACTGCTTAAGGCTTGTATAAAGGACGAAAAGGAGAAGGGCAAAAAAGGGATAACGGTGATTTCCTCACCGAATAAAAAGCCGTTTCTGTCAGATCCGAAATATCTTGCATATAAAGGATTTAAAACCGCAGACGACGCAGAACCGTATTTTACTCTGCTTTATTTGCCCTTTGATGAAAATGCGGGTATTCCGAAATTTAAGGAGCAGGCGAAAAAGCCGCATATTTCGGAGCAAGGTTTTGTATTGTACTATACTGCCGGATGCCCGTATACCGCAAAATACGCTCCGCTTATTGAGGAGTGTGCAAGGCAAAAGGCCATTCCGTTTAAAAGCATATTGATTGACAGCTTAGAAAAAGCGAAAAATGCTCCGACGGTATGGACAAATTATGCTCTGTTTTACAACGGTGAATATCTGACAAATGAAATATTAAGCGAGAAAAAATTCCTTGCACTTGCGGAGAGTTTAAAATAACAAGGAGGCTTCAGACAATGGATAAACGATTATATAAATCAAACGAGAACAAAATGATTGACGGTGTATGCGGAGGAATTGCGGAATATTTTGATATAGACCCTACGCTGATTCGTTTGGGATGGGTTGTATTTTGTGCGTTAGGCGGCAGCGGTATAATTGCGTATATTATAGCGGCAATCATTATTCCGAGAAATCCTCAGTAAATTGACAGGGATATTGTTATGAATATAAACCATTTAAAAATAAGAACGGTAGTAATATCCTATTTTCATTCTGCATGGGATTTTATTATATGGATTTTATAGCTCGGATAAGCAGTTAATACCTGCCAAAATTCCAAAAAAAGGCTGCAAACTTAAAAAGTTCACAACCTTTTAATGCTATTTTGTTTTAAAATTCGGAAACAACATTTTGGCCTTCCAGCCAGGCTATCATATTAAGCGACAAGAGATTCCAATTCTGAAAACCCGGATTGTTAACACCTTCACCTGTATCCGGGTGATAGTATTCATGCAACTCTCCGCAGGTTTTGATGTCATTGCTGAACAACTTAATTGTTTTATTTGCTAAATCCGATGCCTCTTTTGTAAATCCGTACCTAACAAAGCTCTTAAAGACCATATAGTTGGAAATTCCCCAGACTGGACCTAACCAGCAGGACGGATTACCCGATTTGATTATAGAATACATTTTTTCGGATTTTCCTAAAGTGCGTACACCGTAATTTGCATAAAAAGTATCTTCCCTGAGATAGTGTTTAACCATTCTTTTTGCCTGCTCATTATCTGCAATACCTGCCCACATTGCCAAAAAGCCTGACCATACATCAATGCGTTGTATGAGGGTATTCCAATGACGGGGACAACCTGAGTGCAATGATTCGCTTGTATCAATGGGACGCAAATTCAAATCCACACTGTAATAAAAGCCGTCACGCTCGTCCCAGCATTTGTCGCGTACTGCCTGTTTTAAAGCATCTGCCTCTTTGTTATAATGGTTTTCATCATCTGTCATACCGAATTTTTCGCAAAGATAAGCCGTTGCCAACAGTTCTTTATACATAAAGCAATTAAGATATATTGAGCCTGAACTGCTGTTTGGTCTGTAAAATGTGCACGGGTCATTATCAACTCCGATTGCTGCGTCCGAATACCAGAAATAAATACCGCTTTCATGTTTAAAATGATTTATGTAGTAGTCCACAAATTTTTTCAGTTTACCCATTACAGGCTCAAGCCATTTTGCATCACCGCAGTTTTTAACAATAAATGCAGCATGCTGTGCAAGACATGGCTTGTGCATATTAAACATTTGATTTTCGGGTCTGCCCATAAATTCCCGCATACCGTCATGAATCATGATAGGTACTCTGCCGAATTCATCTTGTAAGTCCAGAAAGTTTAAAATACAGCCTTTTTCGTATTCTTCGTATTGGTCGGTTATGCCTTCCATGTCATTTAACTGACAAAGAGCAATGTCGGTAAGCCAGCTGTCCCAGTCCCATAACTGCTGTGAATACACACTGCCGGGTACGATAAATTTGTGATTTAATCTGTATCCTGTCGGCTCGCGAAGCATTTTGGTAAAATTGTTTTTTGCGTAATCTATAATTATCTGTTCGCTATCAGAATATCCCATATTGTTTTCTCCTTTTTAATCAGTTTATACTTAGTATAACACATTTAGCGTATAAATTCAAATGTTTGAATTTAAAAACAAGAAATTTTAAAGGAAAAATGCTTGACTCGTACCTTAGGGGAGATTATATTATAGTCTCGAAAGCAGAAAGGAGGCTATTATGAATACATGTGTTGAAGTAAAGGACTTAACAAAATCATTTAACGGAAGAACAGTTGTAGATAAAATTACCTTCCGTGTAGAGAAGGAGAGGTTTTTGGACTTTTAGGTCATAACGGGGCAGGGAAAAGTACAATTATTGATTTACTTCTCGGACTTAAAAAAACCGGATCACGGCATAGGAACAATATTCGGATTAGAGCCTGCCTCGAATCGCAAGGCCAACGCTCGGCGACTTTGAAAGCAAATCGGGAACCTTTGTAGGTTCGAATATGTTTGGCTTCAGCACAAGGAACAACTATTGCATTACCAATCTCGGAAGGATTGAAAGCAATGTAATAACTGATGCTGTTTTCCTTCCTCCCGCATCCCTCGCAAACAGGGTGGTGTGCGGTGTTCTGACGGTAAACGGACGCATGAAAATATGCTCCGCAAAATATTGATAAGTTTTTTGATACGGTAGGAGAAATGCAAAATGCGAAAAAATTTTATTGACAATATACGATGGATTACAGTCCTGATTGTTTTGGTTTATCATGTTTGCTATATGTTTAACGGCGTGGGTGTTCCCGGAGGTATTCCGAATGCCAAAAATATTCCCGCTTTTGACGCTTTGATATATGTTGTGTATCCGTGGTTTATGGTACTTTTGTTCGTGATTTCTGGCATGAGCGCAAGGTATTCCCTTCAAAAACGAACAATAAAGCAATTTTTAAGAGAACGAGCTGTAAAATTGCTTGTTCCGTCAACCCTGGGCTTGTTTGCAATTCATTGGATTACGGGATATTTTAATATAAAAATGGGCGGAGGTCTTTCATATATTCCTTCGGCTTTGATATATCCGATTTCCGCTGTAAGCGGCACAGGTCCGCTGTGGTTTATACAAATGCTGTTTATATTTTCATGTATTCTTGCACTCCTTAAAAAGATATATAAAAATGACAGAGTATGGCTGTTATGTAAAAAGGCTAATCTGCCGATTGTTTTATCGCTTTTTCTGGTGATATTCGGGGCGGCACAGATATTAAATATGCCTGTTTTGACAACCTACCGCTTTGGAATATATTTTGCGGCATTTCTCATCGGCTACTATGTTTTCTCCCACGATGAGGTGCAGGAAAAGATAGAAAGCGTTTGTATTCCCATGTTATGTCTTGCCGTAATAGGTGCCGTTTTATATACCATTTATTATTTCGGAAACGATTATACATCTTCAGAGTGCTTGCAAAGTATTAAAACCAATCTGTATTTGTGGATTGTTGTACTTGCCGTCATTGGGTGTGCAAAAAAATATTGCAGCGGAGAAACGGCATTTACGCGGTATATGGCAAAATCAAGCTACGGATTTTATATCTTGCATTATCCGATTTTAACTGTCATTTGTTACTTATTGAATTACTATTTTGATTTACCTGCAATATGTAATTATACGATAGCTATTGCCGCCGAATTGATTATAACCTTCGCACTGTACGAAATGCTGAAAAGAGTACCGATTGTGCGTTATTTGATTTTGGGAATAAAAAAGAAAAAAGATTAAAAAATATTCAAAAAGTATTCTTTTATAACGAGTTTTTATATAGAGCTTGGTAAAATAGTGAAATGAGGGCTGAATTATGATATTAGAAACAAAAAGACTAATTCTGCGTCCCTGGAGGGAATCAGATGCAGGGGAATTATATAAATATGCAAAGAGTCCCGATGTAGGACCGATTGCAGGCTGGCCTATACATACAAGTGCCCAAAACAGCAAAGAGATAATAAAAAATGTATTGTCTGCTGACGGAACATTTGCAGTTGTGCTCAAAGAAACAGGGTTGCCTGTTGGCAGCATAGGAATTATGTACAATGTAAATATTCCTACTGCAGAAGGTGAATGTGAAATCGGCTATTGGATTGGAAAACCTTATTGGGGACAAGGCTTAATCCCGGAAGCGACCAATGAACTGATCAGATATTGCTTTGAAGAATTAAATATTCATTTAATCTGGTGCGGATATTATGATGGTAACGAAAAATCAAAACGCTGTCAGGAAAAGTGTGGGTTTATATTTCATCATACAGAAGAAAACAAGATATGCCCTTTGATGGGAGATATACGAACAGAGCATTTTACTTACTTGACAAAAGAGAAGTGGGAAGAAATACACGGACAATATTGCAAAAAAGAATCAGATACTGAAGAAGGTAAGAGTGAGGTTAGCAAGAAACAATCCACGGAAAATTTTGAGGACACTAATGAATATGAAGCAGCAGAGATAGTTTCCACCATGATGATAACAGGGATTTTGTAAACTACGGCTTATGATATACTAAACCTTTTAAATTATCACAAAATTGATTCTTTCATTTAACAAAATTGATTCTTTCATTTACCATTTAACAATTGATTCTTTCATTTACTATTTTTTACTTGACATTAACAGAAAATGAGGGATATAATGAACCCATATAATTATTGGAGAGATGAGTAATGAAAATTTTTATTGATACGGCAAATGTGAATGAAATAAGGGAGGCAAATGAGCTGGGTGTAATTTGCGGAGTTACTACAAACCCATCTTTGATTGCCAAAGAGGGAAGAGATTTTAAAGAGGTTGTTTCGGAAATAACTCAGATTGTTGACGGCCCCATATCGGCTGAGGTGATAAGCCTTGAAGCTGAAAAAATGGTTGAAGAGGCAGTGGAGCTTTCAAAAATAAATAAAAATATTGTCATAAAAATACCCATGACGGCAGAGGGGTTAAAAGCTGTTAAAAAATTGTCAGCAATTGGGATTAGAACAAATGTAACGCTGATTTTCAGCCCCACTCAGGCGCTTCTGGCAGCAAGAGCAGGGGCAACATATGTAAGCCCGTTTGTGGGAAGATTGAATGACATTGCATCAAACGGTAACGCTCTTATAGAAAGTATTGCTGAAATTTTTAGAATTCATTGCATTGAAACAGAAATAATTGCGGCAAGTATAAGAAGTCCGGAAGATGTTGTGGGCGTGGCTCTTGCAGGGGCGCATATTGCAACAATTCCTTATAAAATAATCTGTGCAATGATTAAGCATCCCCTTACAGATGCGGGTATTGAAAAATTTTTAGAGGATTGGAAAAGCGTTCCCCGTAAATAAAATCGGGCAAACGATATTTGAGTGCAAATATTATATGAGTAAAATAATCCTTTGTATAAAAGGACTTTCTTTTCTATGTGATTTGTGATACGATAAATTTAACACAAATGAAAACAAAAAAGTTGCCACCGGGTAACAGAATGCATATAAGCATTTGTATATACATCGTTAGGTCTTAGAAGATGTATATGCAAATGCTTTTTTTATCACAGATTGGAGAAAAGAAATGAAAAACCCTGTTAAAAATTTATCAAAAACTGAAAGAATTATATGGATTTTTAAGCTGGAAAAAACGAGAAGTAAAACAGAATTGAGAAATTCCATTGAAAAAACAGTCAGAATATGGTATGGTTTGATTGTAAGGAGTTTTAAGCATGAAAGAACAAGTATACAGAATTTTACAGAGCATTCCAAAGGGAAAAGTTGCAACCTACGGCCAGATTGCTATGATGCTTGGAAACAAGCACTATGCAAGAACAGTCGGAAATATTTTGCACGCAAATCCTGACGGGGAAAAATATCCTTGCTATAAGGTGGTAAACAACAAGGGGCACCTTGCCCGCCAATACGCTTTTGGCGGTATAGAAAAGCAAAAAGAAAAACTTGAGGCAGACGGAATGGAAGTTATTGATTATAAAGTCGATTTAAAGAAATATCAATGGGAAGACAATGTATCTGCATAGGTCAATTATGGAAAAGAGGTATAAAATGTATAACTTATTTAAAAGCATTATAGAAACAGATAGGTCTGCGGTGGTGGTTTGTGATACAAATCACACAATAGTCTATATGAACAAAGTCGCTGTCGAAAGGTATCACAAAGACCTGACAGGCGCTTCTCTGCTGGATTGCCACAATGCAAGATCCAATGAAATCATTATAAAAATTGTGGATTGGTTTAAAGAAAGTACAAAAAACAATATGATATACACCTACCACAACGAAAAAGAAAACAAAGATGTGTATATGGTGGCACTGCGTGATGATGAAGGAACGCTGATTGGCTATTACGAAAAACACGAATACAGAAACCCCGAAACGGCAGAAGTTTATGACTTTTCAAAATCTTTGATATAGATAGTTATAAAGGATTTTGTGACACAAGCAAAGCTTGCAGGGATTGACTAAAAGAGATAAGGTAAGATTTAATAATGAATATAAAAGATTATGGCTTTGACGGCTATTTTGAAGCTTTAGCCGCAGAATATCCTGAGCTGATACCTGCCAGGGTGATTGTTCAGGAAAAAGAATTGTATAAAATTGTCTCGAAAGACGGCGAACAGCTCGCCACAGTATCGGGCAAGTTCAGATACCTGGCAAAGGTTGTATCGGAGTATCCTGCAGTGGGCGATTTCGTTATGGTTGACCATACGGGCAGCGATGGATGCGCTGTCATTCACGCAGTTCTTCCGAGAAAGAGTGTCTTTACCCGCCGTGCGGCAGGAACCTTAAACAGAGAACAGGTGGTTGCCGCAAATATTGATACTGTCCTCATATGTATGTCCTTGAACAATGACTTCAATGTCAGGCGTTTAGAACGCTATCTCTCAATTGCATGGGATAGCGGTGCGACACCTGTCATAATTTTTACCAAGGCAGACCTTTGCGAAGATATTGCCGATAAATTATCCCAGGCAGAAAGCGTTGCGCTTATGGTAGATATGGTGGTTACATCAGTAATATCCGAAAACGGCATTGACGATATTATGCCTTATCTGAAAAAGGGCAAAACCGCATCCTTTATCGGTTCGTCAGGAGTAGGAAAATCCACGCTTATCAATCGTCTGCTTGGCAGTGATAGAATTGCTACAAACGGACTGCGTAATGATGACAAAGGACGGCACACCACAACTCACAGAGAATTGATACTCCTTGAAAACGGTGCGCTTGTTGTGGACACACCGGGTATGCGTGAGCTTGGAATGTGGGGTGTTGATAGCGGTATAGATACGACCTTTGCTGACATTGAAGAGCTTGCACGAAATTGCAAATTCAAAAATTGCACACACACTAAAGAGCCGGGTTGTGCGGTCAGAATGGCAATTGTGGATGGCTCACTTTCAGAGGACCGTTACCGTTCTTTTACAAAGCTCACAGCAGAGAATGCCTATGCCGAGGATAGCGAAAGCTATCTTGCTGCAAAGGAAAAGAAATTTAAAGAGATTGCAAAGTATAATAAAGCCAATAAGAAAGGTTAATTCAGGGCGGATATTGCATGATTTCAGGATAGAGCATTCTTTATCCTGTACAGCAGTGAAGCATTTTAAAGCTACAATTTGCTTGACTTATTGGACAAAAATTGATATGATATTATAAGATAAAACAATAAAAGTCAAAATGCGCTTTTACAGAAAGGTGTGGTTAGATGGAAGAAGAGAATAAAAAGGTAGAAGAAGTTAAAGAAAACACTGAAGCAGCTTCAAACAGTGCGGAAGTAAAAACAGATGCCCCGGAAGAAAATACAAATGATAAAGATATTACAAAGATAATTACGGAGGAGGAAAAGAAGGAAATCATTTCTGACTTTGCTCCGGCACCGATAAATATTCCAAAGTACAATAAAGAAAAAGAAAATGCTAAAATAGAAAAGAAAAAGATTAAAAATAAAAAGAAAAAGAGTGCAAAGGCGAGGAAAAGAAGAAAAATTATAAATAAAATATTGACCGTTATCAGGGCAATTCTTCTTTTCCTGCTTATATTTGTTGTTCTTTCCTCAACTCTCGCTGTTTTGCTCATAAGAGTAAACACATCGGAATATTCCATACAAAGTGCAATAAGAACTCACAATCCCGAAGCAATTGTGATTGGCAAAATAGATGATGTTTCTGCGCTTAACCTCAAGCAAAGCTCAAAAAATGCAACTATTGCCGATATTTTAAGGGATAATGCAATGGGTATTACTACATATGCGGAAATTGCTGAAGCAGTGCGAAAATCATCTTTTTCAGAATTTGTTGCTGACAATGCTCACGGAGTTATTTCCCATTTGCTTTACGGGGAGCCTTATAACGGAGTGCAGGGCAAGGATGTAACAAAGGCTATGATAAAGAATATTTCGTATATAAAGCTTGTGACAGGGGTGGAGCTTGGAGAAAGCGCATGTAGCGATTTCGGCACATATGTTGACCGTTCCCATGCCTTTGATGAGCTTGATACTGAGTCCTTGGATAAAAGCATTGCCGCACAGTATACCGAAATAACAAAATTGGTGTTCTCCCTTGCCGCACTTGCAATTTTACTTGGAATTTGCACGGTGCTGATAATTATGGCAGTTGTATTTTGCAGCGGATATGCTCATAATATTATCGGATATTCTGTTATCCTTTCAGGTATATGTGTTGGCGTGTTAGGATTTTTATTTAAAATTCCATATAAGTTTTCAAATGCATTCTTTAACAGTGTTTTGCAAATTTTAACTAAGAGCTTTAACAGCAGTGCAATTTTATATGGAGTGCTTGTTGTCATTGTGGGAATTTTGGTTCTCCTGATTGGCCGTGCAATGCATTATGATGAAGAAGAATTTGATGATGACGGATATGTTGACGCATTAACGGCAGAAGAAAATTAACAATCAAAAAACAGGGGATGTTAAAATAGTCCAGACCGCAAGAAAATAGGATAATGTATTTTAATGAGAAATGTGAAATTTTTTAAT
>JAXJXW010000111.1:0-5077 GCA_036307325.1 Clostridia bacterium | reverse complement strand
TAAACAGGAGGTGCAACAATATGTACGCAGTAATCAAGACCGGCGGAAAACAGTATCAGGTTAAGGAAGGCGATGTAGTTTTCATCGAAAAGATTGAAGGCGAAAACGGCGCAGAGGTTAACTTTGATCAGGTTCTCGCAATCGGTGATGAAGGCAAGTTTACAGTAGGTACTCCCGTAGTTGAGGGTGCAAGCGTAAGCGGCAAGATTCTCAGCCAGACAAAGGGTAAGAAGATCATTGTTTTCAAGATGAAGCCTAAAAAGGGCTACAGAAACAAGAACGGTCATCGTCAGCCCTATACAAAGGTTGAAATCACTAAGATTAACGCATAATCATGGTGAAATTCAAATTGTTTAAAGATGCACAGGGTAAGATTATTCGGCTTACCGTGAAGGGGCATTCGGGCTTTGCCGAAGAGGGTGAAGATATTGTTTGCGCTTCCGTTTCGGCAACCGTTTGGATGACCTTGAATGGCATCGAGGAAAACGGCTTGGCAACGCTTGACTATGTGCAGGGAGACGGATTTGTTGACTGCAAAATATCGGCGGAGCGTGATGAAGCGTGTGATTATATGCTTCAAAGCCTTGTAAGCTTTATTTTGAAGCTTGCTAAACAGTACAAAAAGTATATTTTTGTGTCGCAGGTATAATTTGCGGCATTTCGTAAAGAATAACGAGAGGAGTGAATGTGATGTTCGCATTAAATATTCAGTTGTTCGCTCATAAAAAGGGTGTTGGTTCTACAAAGAACGGCCGTGACAGTGAATCTAAGCGTCTTGGCGCAAAGCGTGCAGACGGTCAGGCAGTACTTGCAGGGAACATTCTTGTTCGTCAGAGAGGAACAAAAATTCATCCCGGTATCAATGTAGGTATTGGCAGTGATGATACCTTGTATGCTCTTGTTGATGGTAAGGTTAAATTCGAGCGTAAGGGCAAGGATAAGAAGCAGGTTAGTGTATATACTGCATAAGACAGCTAAAAAGCTCGGTATTTTCCGAGCTTTTTTACTTCATGGGAATTTGCGTAAACCTAATTTCCGTGAAAATATGCTTGCACTTGGTAAGTGTGCGATATGAGTGCAGGCTCAGCCTGCTTTTTTATTTTAATGTATTGAGGTAATGATATGTTTGCAGATGTGACTCAGATAGTTGTTAAAGCAGGAAACGGCGGTAACGGTCTTGTTTCCTTTCACAGAGAGAAGTATGTTCCTGCCGGCGGTCCTGACGGGGGTGACGGCGGCCGGGGCGGCAATATAGTATTTGTTGCCGATAAAACGATTTCCACCCTTATTGATTTTGCCAACCGCAAAACCTTTGCTGCCCGTAACGGAGAAGACGGAAAAGCACACAACAGCTTCGGCAAAAAGGGCGAGGATTTAAAAATAAAGGTTCCCGTAGGCACTGTAATTAAAGACACAAAGACAGGCCGTATAATGAAGGATATGTCCTTTGACGGTGAAGAGTTTGTTGCGGCTTCAGGCGGTAACGGAGGTTGGGGAAATGTGCATTTTGCCACGGCTACCCGCCAGGCTCCCAAATTTGCCAAGGATGGTCTTAAGGGGCAGACGAGGGAATTAACCCTGGAGCTTAAGCTTATTGCCGATGTGGGGCTTGCGGGATTTCCCAATGTGGGTAAATCCACCCTTCTTTCGGTAGTAAGTGCCGCACGCCCCAAAATTGCCAATTACCATTTTACTACGCTGGAGCCTAATCTGGGAGTTGTTAAGATGGGCGAGGGAAAAAGCTTTGTTATGGCTGATATTCCCGGACTTATAGAAGGTGCCCATGAGGGTGTTGGGCTGGGACATGAATTTTTGCGCCACATAGAAAGAACACGCCTTATAATTCATATTGTGGATGTATCGGGAACGGAGGGCAGAAATCCCATAGAGGATTTTGAAAAAATCAATAAAGAGCTGGAGCTTTACAGCCCTGAGCTTGCCAAAAGACCGCAAATCGTGGCGGCAAATAAAATTGATGTGCTGACGGATCCTGCACTGCTTGATGAATTCAGGGAATATATAAAGGGCAAGGGAATGCGCCTGTTTGAAATGAGTGCGGCGGCACACATGGGCGTAAGAGAGCTTATTGAATACACCTCTCAAATCCTTGACACCCTTGCACCCGTAGAGGTTTATGAAGCAGACTTTATTGAGGAAAGCTTTGAGGAAGAACCCTTTACGGTGCGGGTAGAAAACGGAGTTTATATTGTTGAAGGCCCATATGTTGAAAAGCTGCTTCGCCACTGTAATTTTGAAGATGGGGAAAGTATGCAGTATTTCCAGCTTGCTCTCAGGAGAAAGGGTATAATTGATGCTCTTAATGAAGCGGGCTGCGGCGAGGGAGATCCCGTCAGAATGTATGAGCTTGAATTTGACTATACGGAGTAAAGAATATGTTAACATCTAAACAACGCGCATATTTGCGCAGTCTTGCAAATAAACAGCCGGCTCTTTTCCAGATTGGAAAGGGCGGAATAAGTGAAACAATGCTTAAAGAGCTTGAAGCAGTGCTTGAAAAAAGAGAGCTTGTGAAGATAACCGTGCTTGAAACGGCTTTCATAACGCCGAGAAGTGCCTGCGACGAAATATGTGAGGCAATCGGCTCAGAGGGCGTTATGTGTATTGGAAATAAGCTTGTTATTTATAAGGAATCAAAGGATAATAAGCAGATAGAGCTTCCTAAAAAATAAAAGAGATGATTTTATGAAAACAGGACTTTTCGGAGGAGCTTTTAACCCTCTTCACAACGGACATATGGCAATTGCACGGGCTGCAATTGAAAGCGAGGGTCTTGACAGACTGATATTTATTCCATCGGGGAATGCTCCGCATAAGGAGGAAAGCCGCATTTCAAGGCAGGACAGGCTTGAAATGGTAAAGCTTGCCACGGCAGGGGAAGAAAAGATGTTTGTCAGCGATTACGAGCTTGGGCGCAGTGAGGTCTCTTACAGTTCCGATACAGTGGAGTATTTTAAAAAGCTTTACCCTGATGACGAGCTTTATTTTCTCATGGGTGATGACTCCTATAATCAGCTTGACACATGGCATGAACCCAACAGAATTTTTGAAAATGCCACGGTGCTTGTGTTTCCCCGCAATGGAACCGATGTAAAGAAGCCTGCGAAAAAGATTCCCATGGATAGGGTCAGTGTATCTTCAAGCAATATTCGTGAAAGAATCAGGCAAGGAAAAGATTTTAGAAAATTATTGCCAAAAGAGGTATTTGATTATATAATAAGAAGGAAAATATACAAAGACTGAGGGGATTTCCTTTGACAGAATGTGAAATACTAAAGAAATTACAGGAAACACAGAAGGAGAGAAGGTATAACCATACTCTCGGTGTTGCAGATGAGGCGGTGCGGCTGGCTCCGAAATTCGGAGTATCTCCCGAAAAGGCACGCCTTGCGGCGCTTTTGCATGATTGTGCAAAAAATCTTGACGAAAAAAGCGGTATGGATTTTCCGGGCTTGTGCCGAAAATACGGCGTGGAGCTTGACGATTATGCAAAGAGCGAAAAGGCACTTGTTCATGCGTTTCTCGGCGCGGCAGTGGCAAAAAAGGATTACGGTGTGACAGATGAAGATGTGCTTAATGCCATCTATTACCACACAACGGCAAAGGCTGACATGTCACCCCTTGAAAAGCTTATCTATATTGCCGATATGACTGAGCCGGGCAGAACCATAGAGCAGGCAGAGAAAATAAGGCATCTTGCGGAGGAAAATCCTGACGAAGCCCTTATTTACGCCATAGGCTGCTCCATAAAGCATGTAATAAGAAAAGGCTCACTTATTCATCCCGATTCAATTCATGCAATCAATTATCTTATAAACAACAGGAGGAAAAACGGTTGACGCAGCTTGAAAAGGTTAACAAAACAGTTGAAATTATCGATTCAAAAAAGGCCGGCAATATAGTGGCTCTTGATTTATGCGGAGCGACGATTATTGCAGATTATTTTGTTATTTGTACCGCAAATTCTGCCCCGCAGATGAATGCGCTTTTTGAAGCGGCGTGCGAAGAAATGGCGAAAGCAGGGTGCGTTCCCACAGTTGCTGACGGAAAGAAAAACCCCGATTGGGCACTTGTTGATTTTGGTGGGGTAATGCTCCACATATTCAGCACAAAAGCCCGTGACTTTTACGGCTTGGACAACCTTTGGGCAGAAGCGGTTAAGCTTGATATTAAAACAAATCCCAACTGATAAATAAATTTGCTTCAAAATCAACCTCTTGTCATTGTACCTGCGGATAAGAGTTGTTTTATAAGGGTTTGGCTGTCGCAGGGCAGCGGAATGGAGATAAAATGGATTATAATTTTAAACAAATTGAAAAGAAATGGCAAACATACTGGGATGAACATGATTCCTTTGCGGCAGGCACAGATAAGTCTAAGCCGAAGTTTTACGGACTTGTAGAATTCCCGTACCCGTCGGGGCAGGGGCTTCATGTAGGTCATCCCCGAAGCTATACGGCACTTGATATTATTGCAAGAAAGCGCAGAATGGAGGGCTATAATGTTCTCTATCCCATGGGCTGGGATGCTTTCGGTCTCCCTACGGAAAACTATGCAATAAAAAATAAGGTGCATCCTGAAAAGGTTACAATGGATAACATTGCAAACTTTAAAAGGCAGCTTAAAAGCCTGGGCTTCTCTTTTGACTGGAACCGTGAAGTAAATACAACCGACCCTGCTTATTATAAGTGGACTCAGTGGATTTTCCTTAAGCTTTTTGAAAAAGGTCTTGCATACAAGCAGGAAATGCCCATAAACTGGTGCACAAGCTGCAAATGCGGCCTTGCAAATGAAGAGGTTGTAAACGGCGTTTGTGAACGCTGCGGCGGTGAGGTGGTTCAAAAGCTGAAAAGCCAGTGGATGCTCAGAATTACAGAGTATGCACAACGCCTTATTGACGACCTTGAAGAACTGGATTTCATAGAAAAGGTTAAAACTCAGCAGAAGAACTGGATAGGAAGAAGCCAGGGTGCTGAAGTTGATTTCACCCTTACAACAGGTGAAAAAATCACCGTGTACACAACAAGGCCTGACACTCTTTACGGTGCAACATATATGG
>JAXJXW010000110.1:0-16793 GCA_036307325.1 Clostridia bacterium | reverse complement strand
CGGGTTCAAATTGGCACCGTCAGGCTAATGAAAAGACAGGTCAGGTGATGTAATGAGGAAAACTGCGTTTTTAACAATTATAGCTCTTATGCTTTTAACTGTATCGGCAATGGCTGTTGGGGTAAATATTGATTCAAATCCTGTTTCGTTCAACGAAAGTACGGGGTATCCCTTTGTTGACGGAAACGGGCGTACCATGGTGCCCCTTCGTGCAACGATGGAGGCATTTGGAGCCTCGGTTGTTTGGGATAATGAGCAGCATGCGGCAATTATTACTAAAGGACTTCAAACGGTTGTATGTATTCAGAATGAAAACTGCATTTATCTTGATGGTACAAAAATTGACAATGACTCTGCAACCATTGTGCAGAACGGAAGACTTTATTTGCCCATAAGGGTAGTGCTTGAAGCCTTAGGCGCCGAAGTTTCGTGGAACGGTGATGTTAATGCAGTTTCCTGCGGTGCCGGCGGTCTTATAAAGGAGATAGAAGGCAGTTTTAAAACAGTTTCAAACTTGTGGAAAAGCTGGGAAGAGGCTTTAAATGTAAAAAATAGCGGAAACTATGCAGAGGCAATAGAGCTTTTCAAGCAGTTAGCTCCGAATTTTATACAAGAAAATGATAATGATAGCCGTGCTATTTTATTTAAGCATTTGGGAGAATGCTATCTTAACATATCTAAAAACAATGAAGCGTCAGCCTGCTTTAAAAGAGAGGCTTATTATTGGCAGTGCGCCCAAAAGGTTCAGGAAAATATTGATGCAAACAGACGCTCGCAGCTTTCCGATTCCTCAGCTCAGATTTATGCTAAAACAAATAGCGTGACGCAGGGGCAGAAGGGCATACTTCTCGGAGCATATGCGGAGGGTGACAGTGCCGTACATAACCCATCGTCTATGGATAAATTTTACATGAATGAATTTCCAAAGCTTGTGGGAAAGGATATGGCGGCATATTTGATTTATTTGACTGAGGGAAAACCTCTCTCAACCTATGCCAGTCATATTGAAGCTGCAAAGCAGAAAAATAAGATAATGCAGGTTGCTCTTGAACCTAAAAATTTATATAGTCTTCAGCCCGGTGATTCATATTATATTCAGCTTGCAAAGGATATGGAAAATAGCGGATGCAGTTTTTACCTGAGATTTGCCTCTGAAATGAATGAAGAAAGCTGCCCGTGGTATACTGAAAATGCGGCACTTTATATAGAAAAATTCAGAATTGTTGCCGATATTTTCCATGAATATGCACCGTCTGTTACGGTTGTATGGTCACCGAATTTTTACCCTTCGGAAAATATTGCAAAGTATTATCCCGGTGATAATTATGTTGACGCAGTGGGTGTTTCCTCATACAGTGTTGCCGCACCGTCAACAGATCCTTTAGGACAGGGTGTTGACAGAAGTCGGTGGTCAACACAGCTTGACTATATTTACAGTTTATACGGTTACAAGAAACCGATTATCATTTCGGAATGCGGTGCTTCTGTAAAAAATCCTGAAAATGGGAATTATGAATATGAATTTGCGGCAAAGCAGATAGAAGATTTTTTCACCTATCTTCCCATAAGATACCCCAATATTTCGGCAGTATTTATATGGGATTCAAACCATAATATGCACTGCTGCAGTCTTTCGGAAAATCCTCTTTCCCTTGAGGCGTTTAAAAAATCAATTGCAAGCAGTATGTATTTATCGGACAGTGCGCAAAGTGCCGACAGTGTTTATTATGAGCTTGGAACAAATGTGAATGTTGAGGGAAAAACCGTTGAAATGGCATCATTCATTAAAACAACAGAAAATGATATAGCTTATGCCGTCTACAGAATAAACGGTACAGATATTGTAACGGCGTATTCTGCGCCTTACGGTTGCACAATTGATTTTTCGCCCTATAGAAATACAAGGGTGAAGCTTGAGCTTGTAGCTTTTGATTCAAGCGGCAAGCTTGTATGCTCAAAATCAATGTTTGTAAATGTGAAATAGAAAAATATAAGCTTCAAAGGGGAATTGCCATGATTACAGATTTTGATTTTACTATACTTAACGCAATACAAGGCGTACTCAGAAACCCCGTTCTGGACAAAATTATGGTTTTTATTACAACTCTTGGAAACGGAGGAGTTTTATGGATAATTTTATCTGTGCTTTTACTTTTCAGCAAAAAATACCGACCATTGGGAATTATGATTGCAATAGGCCTAATTCTTGATTATGTTTTCGGAAATCTTATCCTTAAGACTTTTGTGGCGAGAGAGCGCCCATTTAATTTTAATGAAAATATATCCCTTTTAATTTCTGCTCCAAAGGACTTTTCTTTTCCGTCGGGGCACACTCTGGCATCTTTTACAACTGCTTTAATAGTTTACAAGGTTTGTAAAAAATGGGGAATATTTTTAATTGTTTTAGCTTCGTTGATAGCGTTTTCCAGACTTTATTTGTATGTTCATTATCCAAGTGATGTTGTTGCAGGACTTTTATTTGCCCTTTTGTTTTCATGGTGTGCGGAAAAATTATATAATTTAAAAAAAGAATAATAAAAACGCTTTGCTCCATACTAAATATATACAAAGAAAAGGAGGAGCAAAAATGTTGGGCATGAGAACGGGATTTTTTAAAGGCTTTTTGGTTGGTTCAATGGTTGGCAGTGCCGCTTATATGCTTATGGATCCACCATCGGCAGCAGCAATGAGAAAAGCAAAAAGAAAAACAATTCGCAGCCTTAAAAATATGGGCTATATAATTGAAGATATGGTGGGAAGATAACGCTGAAAGCGTTATATAAGCGTAAAATGCTTCAAATTGTCAAAAAAGTGGTTCTACCTTAAAAGTAGCACCGCTTTTTTTGACATTATAAGTTTACAAAGTGAAAAAAAGATGATAAAATAAAGAAGGAGGGAAAAATATGCAGAATACAGCATTGGATATTATTTTACATACTATACTTCTTTTCTTTGTGTATGGATTTTTTGGATGGATTACAGAGGTTATTTATGCGGCTCTGTGTGAAGGCGTATTTGTGAACCGTGGGTTTTTAAAAGGCCCTATATGTCCTATATACGGATTTGGGGTTGTTTCCTGCGTATGTATTTTGAAAAATGTTTTGGATAGCAGTACTGCCATAGTTTTTATATGCTCAATGGTGCTTACCACGGCAATCGAGCTGGTGACGGGCTTTGCTTTAGAAAAGCTTTTTCACACAAAATGGTGGGATTATTCACGGGAAAAATTCAATTTTAAGGGATATATATGCCTGAAATTTGCAGTACTTTGGGGCCTTGCAGCTACATTTGTTTTAAAGCTCTTGCATCCCTTTATTGATAATGCCGTTTCCGCCATCCCCGTGAAAATTCAAATAGTTCTTTCGTCAATTTTTCTTATATTGCTTATAATTGATGTTGTTTCCACAGTAATTGCAATAATAGACCTGCAAAAGCGGCTTTCTGTTATCACAAAGCTTGGAAATGAGCTTCATGAGTTTTCTGATTTTATTGGTGAAAATATCTCTGACGCCGCAATACAGTTAAAATCAGAATCTGATGAAATGCAGAAGAAATATGGTGAATATGCTCAGCTTGTAAAAACACATCTTGCGGAAGAAAAGGAATTGTTCACCAGGCACAGGGCAGAGGAAAAAGAACTTTTACGCAGTAAGAATGAAAATGACAGTGAAAAGCTTTCTGTTTTCAAACGAAAGCTCTCTGAAAAGAAGCTATCTCAAAATCGCATTTTGAAGGCTTTCCCGACTATGCTTGTAAAGGGACACCAGAAGGCAGTGGAAGCACTTAGAAAAGCACAAAATAAATAAAAAAACAGGAGCTGCAATAAAAAAAAGCATTTTACTGCAGCTCCTATTACTTGTCAAGAAGACTGTTTACTGTAGACCAAACAAGATTTTCAACAATTTCCATAAAGGTTTTAAATCGTGTATCGGTATCTTCATTTAAAATAGATTTAATATCTTCAGCATCAGCCTTAATGGTATCTTCATCATATTTTTCATCGGGAAGATAAAGCATGCAACAACAAACATTTACATATTTTTTTGAAATAGGCTCAAATTTTATCATAAATCCGATTTTCGGGAAATCGGTAAATTTGTTTTTCCCGCTTGTTACAATAATCATTGAGCGATTGTTGTGGGAGGGAACATCACCGCTGAAATATGTATTTGCCGCATATTCGAGAATGTACTCTCCAAATTCATTGCCAAGGATATTTTCAATGGATAAAAGAAATTTATCGTCATAAAAAAACTTATTATTAAATGTCAATGTCTTTACCGTTTGCTGTAGTGCAAGACACCATGAGTTTGCTTTCTTTGTTTCAAAGCATTCTTTTAACAGAGAAGCAATGTTGACGGATTTTTCTGCATGTAATACTACGCATTCCAAGGGAACAGTGCGGTCATGCCTGAAAATGAAGTTATCCGAATTACTGTTCATCAGCTCAATGCAGGTGTATCTCTTTTTGTATTTTACATCAATGGACTCACCGTAACGAGAAAGCATTTCCAGCGTTGATTTTTCAAGCTCAATCTCGCCGATCTGGTAGAGATAATCTGCAAGTATGCAAACAGGGCCGAAAAGACTTTCAGAACAATAAACTTTAATGGATCTGTGCCAATCTCGGCGTAATTCATCATAATCCATTTTTCCGCCGTTACGCATAAATGCGATTGAAGCTATTATTATGTCAATATCTTTAACTATTACATGGCCGCCGCCCTTGATTCTTCTTTTAAAATTAAAATATTTTTCGGCATATTTAAAATAATCGAGGGTTTGCTGCAAGTTCTCACTTGTTATGGGTCTTGCTGCGGCATAGTAGAGATATTTTTTTATATTGGTAACATACTCATTTGATTTATCCGTCAGTGCTGCAATTTTGTAAGCTGAAAGATATTTGCCCTGCTCTTTGTACTCTTCATATTTTCTCATATTGTCAAGAGCTTGCTTTATAAATGCTTCACCTGCTCTTTCGTCATTATGAGTCAGGTCATGCATGTACCGTCTTGCGGAGTAACGGCGCACAACTGAATCCATATGCTTATCAGAAAAGAATATGCGCCTTTTATTGGTAAGCTGCTTAAGCTTGGGAGATAATTGCTTGATTGAAGCAAATTCTCTTATAAGCATAAATGTCCAAAGAATATCGCCTTTATCAAAGGCTTCGCAAGCCTCCTTAAATCTCGGAGAGCTTTCAGAGTCAAAATCCAAATAGTTTGTTATACACCAATCCCGTATTGAGCGTTTTTTCATTGCAAAATCATATGCGCGTGAAAAATTTCTGGAATCTACATCCTTTTGAAGCTCTTCATTCCACATTTGGCAGAAATCTTTTTTTAACTGCTCATCAGATAATGAAAATTTTGAAAGCTTTAAAAACATTTTACCACTCCTAAACATCGTAGGAATATTATATAGCATAAATAAAAATTTTTCAATACATTTAAGCTATTTTTTTGGTTTCATTAAATGTTTTTTGCAATGTCTTTTCGGAGCCTGCGTATAATGCGCTTCTCCAGGCGGGATATGTAGCTTTGGCTTATTCCAAGCATATCGGCAACTTCTTTTTGTGTTTTTTCCCTTTTTCCCCCAAGACCATATCTCATTTCCATTATCAGCTTTTCACGGTCGCAGAGATTATTCATGGCGTTTTTTAAAAGCTGATGCTCAACCTCTTCTTCCAAATGTCTGTCAACACTGTCATCATCAGTACCTAAAATATCGCTTAAAAGAAGCTCATTTCCGTCCCAGTCTGTATTAAGCGGCTCATCAAAGGATATTTCAGTTTTTTGAGAATTATTTTTCCTTAAATACATCAGAATTTCATTTTCAATGCATCTGCTTGCATATGTTGCAAGCTTAATGTTTTTATCACTCTTAAATGTATTTATGGCTTTAATCAGACCGATTGTTCCTATTGAAACAAGGTCATCCACACAAATATTTGTGTTTTCAAATTTTTTTGCAATATATACAACAAGCCTCAGGTTATGCTCAATAAGTTTCTGGCGGCATTGCTGGTCAGCAAGCTTTTCAATACAACGCCGTTCTTCTTCGGAGGAAAGCGGGGGAGGAAGAAATTCGTTTCCGCTGACATAATGTAAAAAATCATCAAGCTCAAAATGCTGAAAAAATCGCGCATATCCGTAATTTACATTTGCTCTGATTGCTTTTAAAAGTTTCATTTTAATATCTCCTATAAATATGGATTAAACAAAGCTCCGTAGCTTCTGTCTTTTGAAAGTGATTTATCATAAATTCCAACAACGCATTTTTCAAGAACTCTTACGCCGCAGTCATCTCTTATTTCAGCCTTATCGGGAACAAATCCCAAAAGCATACCGTTTTCTTTGCCCAGCGATGAAAACGGTATCAGTCTTGCTTTAAGCCCTTTTGAAGACACTTCAGACATTATCCATGTAAGATTGTCTGTTCCTATACGGTCAAGTCCCAAGCGGACCTCATCAGTGAAAAGAGGCTTAATAAATTTGTATTCGGCGATAATAACGGGTGAAAGCGTAATAGGGTCAACCAGTGCGTTTCCCGTATCGAGAAGTGCCGGAATTTCAGCAACTTTTCCGTTAAGACTGATTCTGAGACTTTTTCTCAGGCTTGAAGTGTGAATCAGTTTCCCGGAAAGGAGAGAGCATATTTTTGCAAAAACATAGAACATAATTGCCGAAAGTAAAAGGACAGTCCACGGCAGATTAAAATAAAATATACCATTTGAATATACTGCGCCCAGACGGGAGCCTATATCGGTAAAACAGAAAACGGCAAGCACACATCCGCCGAACCCAAAAGAAACCATATAAAAAATAAGCAGCGCCTTTATGTAGCTTCTGAGAGAATAAAATGGGAAGGAGGCGGCAACAATTACCATTGAAATCATCATTTTACACAGTGTTGTGTAAAGCATTGAAAAATCCGGAAAAAAGATAAGCACAGCGTAGCATGCACCTATCAATGCCCCCGATGCCATTCGCCATTTTTTTCTGCGAAGTCTTGAAATAGTACCGCATGCATGAATAAGAATATAATTTATTATTAAGTTGACTGCAAAAAGCACATCAATGTAAACGGTTGGCATATTTATCACCCGTATACTATTATAAAGCCTTTGGGGAAAATAATTTGTCACATCAGGTATCTTCAGATAAAAAAATTATGACAAATTGCGTCTTTCTTTTTACGATTTGCCACATAATTTTGCCATTAGCACTTTACATTTTTTTAGTTGTATGGTATTATACAGTAGATTAGCCGTATATTAAATTAAACAACGAAAGGCTAGGCATAATAAAATGAACAACGAAAGAAAAGGAATGTTTGTAATAATAAAAATCTTACTGTCGTTTATTCCGCTTCTGTTTGGAATGCCGACGGTATCTTTGATACTGTGCGCTTGCAATATTGCCGCGGCGACTGTATTTTTAGGCAGCTTTTCAGCAGTGGTGGCATCTGCTTCGGCAGTGTTGTTTTCCATGCTTGGGTACGGAATGCTTTACCCTGCAGGGGAATTGCAGGGGCTGTTTATGGGTATAGAGGCAGTGCTGTGCGGAATCATTGCAGCCGTTGTTATTATAAACAGAAGGAATTTTTATGAGGGCGTTTGCATTGGCGCATGCGTGTATCTTGGTGTAACAAGTCTGAATATGTATCAGGTTTCAAGTAAAGCAGGCGTAAGCATTGCCCAATATCTCACAAATCTTCCCATGGAGCTTACACGGGAACAGTTTACTGCACTCTTTGAAGAATCGGGGATAAGCATGGATATTCTTGAAGGTATTATTTCCGTTATGGAAAAATATCTGATAATGATAATACCCTCGATATTGGTGCTTTCCGCCGCTTTTATGGGATATGCGATTATGTGGGGAAGCTGTGCCTTAGTGAGAAGAACGCCCCTTGCGTATGACCATTCCTTCTCACAGATAAGAATGCCCCGTATAAGTGCTTTAATAATGGTGTTATCCTTGGTTTTGTGGATACTTCTTATGAGGACTGATGTGGAATACATTTTAATAAATGTCTTTGTAATTTTTGCGGGCTTCTTCTTTTTTGCGGGACTTTCTCTTGCGGAATTCTTTTTGAGGCGTGCCGTGAAAAACCCCATTTTGAGAATATTCATTCACATTGCGGTTTATATAGGCTTTTCTGCCTTTATGTATATAAGCCCGTATATAAATATTTTTGCAGTATATATTGTTGCGGCTTTAGCTGATTCATTGTTTAATTTCAGAAAGCTTGCCGATAAATCGAGGGGTGATGTAAATGAAAAATAATATGCGCCATTCAATGCCCGATGGGCTTACACCCGTTTTTGCCATTGTTATAATTGCCTGTGCATTTTTCGTTTACAGAATTAACATTCCTTGTGCGGCCATTTTGCTTGTAAGCGGAATAATAATCCTGTCTGAAAAGATTTACGGAAGATTCGTCAGAATGCGTAAAATCAAGGATTATCTTGTTGACAATGACGAGGACACCAAGGCAGATAATAACGAGGCAATATTCAGGACATTAAATCCTATTGCAGGAATTTTGATTGACGGCAGTATTGCATGGTACAATTCGGCTTTTAAAGAGCTTTTTCCCTTGTCCAAAGACAAAAAAATAACGGAGATTATTCCGTGTATAAAGCTGAAACAGATTTTGTCGGCAGGGGAACAATCGGAAATCATAACCACGGTAGGAGATGATACTTACAGAATCAAGGTAAGCTTAAGAAAAAGTCACAGTTCGGAGCATGCGTCAATATTGCTTCATTTTGAAAAGATTACAGAGGTTGAGAATTTAAAGCGTGAGCTTGGGGAAGAGCAAAGCGTTGTTGCGGAAATTGCCGTTGATAACTATGATGAAGCTCTTGAAGATGCTTCAGATGATGAAAGACTGGACATTGTTTCTCTCCTTGAAAAAAATATTGTGGGCTGGGCGCAAGATGGCGGCGGTATTGTTAAAAAGCTGGAAAAAGACAAGTATATGTGCGTATTCACCCATAAGCAGCTTGAAGGCTTTATAGAAAATAAGTTTGATATATTGGAGAAGGTGAGAACCTTTAATCCCAATATGAAAATCCCTCCTACGGTCAGTATAGGCATAGGGGTCGGTGAATTAAATCTTCACGAAAATGACATTTCTGCAAAGAAAGCTTTGGAAATGGCTCTTGGCAGAGGTGGTGACCAGGTTGCTATCAGGGAAAACGGAAAATTCAGATATTTCGGCGGTAATTCAAAGGAAACCGAAAAGCGTACCAAGGTTAAGGCACGCATAATGGCAAATAATTTGCATGAGCTAATTCTGAATGCGGATAATGTGCTTATTATGGGGCATAAAAACAGTGATACAGACTCTGTGGGTGCCGCTATAGGTATAGCAAGCATGGCATCGTTTGAAAACAAGGAGGTTAAAATAGTTTTAGCCTCAAAGGATGATTCAGTAAGCTTAATGCTTAAGAAAATAGAAGAAAACCATTACCATGACGGGCTGTTTATAGGTAAGTCAGGTGTGCGTGAGCTTATTTCACCGAAAACACTTCTGGTTGTTCTGGATACGCATATTCCGGAATTTACGGAAATGCCGGAGCTTCTGGAGCTTGTTAAAACAAAGGTGGTAATTGACCATCACCGAAGAAGTGAGAGCTTTATTCAGAATGCAGATTTAATTTACCATGAACCATTTGCCTCCTCAACCTCGGAAATGGTTGCGGAAATGATGCAGTATTTTGACCCGGATTACAGTGTTTCCACCGTTGATGCCGAAGCATTATATGCGGGAATTGTCATTGATACAAAAAATTTCCTGTTTAAAACCGGAGTGCGAACCTTTGAGGCTGCGGCTTATCTGAGAACTGCGGGGGTTGATACCATAAGAGTGAAGAAGCTTTTCCGTGAATCCATTGAAAGCTATAAGCTTAAGGCGCAGATTGTAACAGAGGCTCAGCTTTATAACGGAGATATAGCAATCTCTCTTTTCACCGCAACGGTTCCCCATTTAACGGTGGCGGCGGCAGCAGATGAAATGCTTGAAATTTCCCAAATCAAGGCGGCATTTGTAGTTGCAAGAGGCGAAAACGGAAATATTATTGTCAGCGGTCGTTCGCTGGGCGAAATAAATGTGCAGGTTATACTTGAAAAGCTGGGCGGCGGAGGGCATATGATGCAGGCGGCCACGCAGATTGAGGGCGCATCAGTTTCCGAAGTCGGAGAGATGCTTAAAACGGCTATTGATGAAATGGTAACAGAAAATTAAAATCAGGATTTGAAAGGAAGATTTATTATGAAGGTTGTTCTTTTAACAGATGTTAAAGGTCACGGAAAAAAAGGTGATATAGTAGAGGCAAGCGACGGCTATGCAAGAAATTTCCTCATACCTAAGAAAATGGCTGAGATTGCAACCGCCGATGTGCTGAATAATATAAAGGGTAAGAACGATGCGGCAAAATACCATAAAGAGCAGGAAATTGCCGCTGCAAAGGAGCTTGCCGCAAGTATTGAAGGCAAAAAAGTTGTAATAAAATCCAAAGCAGGTGAAAACGGAAAGCTTTTCGGAAAAATTACAAATCAGAATGTTGCCGATGCAATTAAGTATCAGCTTCATGTTGTTATTGATAAGAGAAAGGTTGTTTTACCTGACGGAATTAAAAGTATCGGTGAAACGAGCGTAGAGCTTAAAATTTATCCTGAAATTTCCGCAACGGTAAAGGTTGTTGTAGATCCTGAATTATAAATAAGAAACGGTGATGAATATGGATATTCCAATCGGAAGAACCATGCCCTATAACCTTGAAGCCGAGGCGGCAATACTGGGAAATATTATTCTTGACGAAAAAGCCCTTGTTGAAGTTATGGACAAGCTTGATGAGGATTGCTTTTATGCCGCTGCGAATAAGACAATTTTCAATGCAATTTCCCAATTGTTTGAAAGAGGAGTACCTGTTGATATTGTTACGCTTTCGGAAGAACTCGGAGATAAGCTTGATTCAGTAGGCGGAATAGGGTATATAACTAAAATTGCACAAAATGTTTTCACTAAAGAAAATCTTGCACAATACATAGAAATTGCCAATGACAAGAAAGTACTGCGTAATCTTATAGATGCCGCAGGAAGTATTATGGATATGAGCTTTAAAGATGAGGAGGCGGCAGCTGAGGTTGTTGACCGAAGTGAGCAGCTCATATTCAAAATATCCGAACAACGAGGTACGAAAAGCTTTGTTCACATCAGTGAGGTGGTTAAAAACACCCTTGCGGTGCTTGATGAGCTGAAAAAACGAGGCGGAAATGTAACGGGCATTAAAACGGGCTTTACAGGATTTGATGCGGCAACGGCAGGTCTGCAAAAAAGTGACCTTATTATACTTGCCGCCCGCCCCGGTGTGGGTAAAACAAGCTTTGCTCTTAATATTGCCGAACACGCCGCTATTCGTGAAAAGGTTCCCGTTGCAATATTTTCTTTGGAAATGAGTAAGGAACAGCTTGTAAACAGAGTTATTTCCAGTGAGGCGTTGGTGGAATCAGGCAAGCTTCGTGTGGGAGATATTGACGCAAATGATATGACAAAGATTGCACATTCCTTAAAGGATATTATTTCTGCTCCGATTTATATTGATGACACTCCGGGCATAACAGTTGCTGAAATAAGGGCAAAATGCCGCAGATTAAAAATGGAAAAAGGTCTTGGACTGGTTGTTATTGACTATCTTCAGCTTATGGAGGGTAAAGGCGAAAGCCGTGTTCAGGCAGTAAGTGCAATGTCTCGTTCCCTGAAAATAATGGCAAAGGAGCTTGATGTTCCCGTTCTTACGCTTTCGCAGCTCAGCCGTGCCTCCGAAAAGCAGGCAAGGCGCCCTATGCTGAGCGACTTGCGTGAGAGTGGTTCCATTGAGCAGGATGCCGATATAGTTGTTATGCTTTGCAAGCCCCCTGAGGAGGAAATGACTGAGGAAAGTGTTTCTGCAAACATTGTTGAATGTATTTTGGCGAAAAACCGTGCCGGTGAATGTAAGACGATAAATCTTGCTTGGCGCGGTGAATATACTAAATTTATGAATCTTGATAACAGGAATTAAAGAAGGGTAGCAAAACATGCTTCTTGATAAGGTAAGAAAAACCATAACTGAAAGAAAGCTGATTTCCGAAGGAGATAGGGTGATTTGTGCCGTTTCGGGCGGTGCGGATTCAGTTTGCCTTTTGCATGTTATGCTTCGTCTTAAAGAAGAGCTTGATATAGCAGTTTATGCAGCAAATGTCAATCACCTTATCCGTGGTGAAGAGTCAATGCGTGATAGCCTCTTTGTTAAAAATATTTGCACAACAGCTGATGTTGAACTGTTTTACCGTGAATATGATATTCCAAGTCTTTCAAAAAAACTAAAACTTGGGGAAGAAGAGTGCGGCAGAAAAATGCGGTATGAATTTTTTGAAGAGCTGTCACTAAAATTGGGCGGTGCAAAAATTGCAACGGCACACAACTTAAACGATAACGCCGAAACAATACTTTTCCGTCTTATTCGGGGAAGCTCCTCTGAGGGGTTGGGCGGTATAAAATACAAGCGTGATAATATTATCAGGCCGCTTCTGGATATAAACCGAGGAGAAATAGAAAAATATTTGTATCAAAACGGATTAAACTGGTGCAATGACAGCACAAATAACTGTGATGAGTATTCAAGGAATAATCTCAGGCTGAATGTTTTTCCGATTTTGAATGAAATTTCACACGGCGCTCCGAACCATATTGTTAATGCAGGGCGTTATGTGGCGCAGGATAATGAATATCTGGATTCATGTGCAAAAAACATTCTGGACAAGATGTTTGACGGTAAAAAAGCCAATGTTGGCACTTTGAAAAATGCCCCTGAACCAATCAAAAGAAGAATGGTAAGTAAAATCCTTAGGACTTGGGGTGCAAAGGAAATATCGGGAGATAAAATAGACGATTTCATTGGTTTTCTTGATGCACCTACAGGCAAGGAATTTGTAATAAGTGACACCTCCTGCGCTCACATGGCGTACGGGCAGGTTAAGCTTGCCGAGTACGGGGATAAAGAGAGCTTTAATGCGGTGCTTAATGAAGGAACGGTTATAGAAAATAAATATTGGAAAATTGCTGTAAATTCAGTTGACAAACCGCAAAAAAAAAGTAATAATAATAAGGCGATATTTGATGGCTATAAATTGTGCTTTCCTCTTTTTTTGCGCACCAGAAAAGACGGTGATAAAATTGCACAGCAGGGGCTGGGGGGAACGAAAAAGGTCAGTGATATATTTTCGGACGCAAAGGTTGAAAAACAAAAGCGGGATTTTATACCGATTATAGAAAAGAACGGGGAAATATTATTTGTGTGCGGTTATAGGCAGTGTGCAAATTATTTGCCTGACGAAAATACAAAAAAATATATAATTATTGAATATTTTACGAAGGAATGATTAAAATGGCAGATGTGAATGAGCCAATCGCAAAGGTACTTATATCAGAAAGAGAGATAGAAAAGCGTATTTACGAAATTGCAAAACAAATTGATGATGATTACGCCGGAAAAACGCCCCTTATTTTAGGCGTTCTCAACGGAAGCTTCATCTTTGTTGCCGACCTTGTCCGTGCACTTGGGATTCATGCGTCAATATGCTTTGTTCAGGCAAGCAGCTACGGCACGGGAACAACATCAAAAGGAACTGTTGAAATTAACAGGGTAAAAGGTTTTGATCCCGAAGGACAGGATATAATAATTGTTGAAGACATAGTTGACACGGGAAGAACACTTTCAAAATTAAGGGATTATCTTTATGAGAACGGTGCGAAAAGTGTCGAAATCTGTACATTTCTTGATAAGCCGGCGAGAAGACTTGTTGATATTACCGCCAAATATGTGGGCTTTGAAATACCTGACGAATTTGTTGTGGGATACGGTCTTGACTATGCATATAAATACAGACAATATCCTTTTGTTGGGGTGCTTAAACCCGAATATTGTGAATAAAATGTTAAAATGATTGAATGTACACCTAATCGGTGATATACTTCTAAAAATGAAGGGGGAGGCGATGTTTTGAAAAAATCGTTTAGAAGCATCAGTTTTTATATAATCCTGCCGATTATTATAATTCTGCTTATGATGATTACTTTGAAGCAGCCCGGCTCAGGAACAAAAAGCTTTTCTGAGTTGGTGACATCTGTTGAAAAGGGTGAGGTAACGAAGCTTGACATAGGCGATACAATTACCGTTGCCACAATAGACGGGCAAAAATATAATGTTGAGGTTACACAGGGAATATTATTTACCGTTATCGGTGATGAAATAGAGGAGCAGATAAAAAATGGTACGCTTGAAACCACTGTCCCTGAGCCGGAAACGGTTTCATGGTGGGTTTCTCTTTTACCCACATTATTGCTTATTATCATAATCGGTTTGTTCTGGTTTTCATTTATGAAACAGCAAACAGGCGGTCATGGAATCGGAAGCTTTGGAAAAACACGGGCAAAAAGCTCTGTAGACTTGAAAAATAAGGTTACCTTTGCCAATGTTGCAGGTGCTGATGAAGAGAAGAAAGAGCTTGAAGAGGTTGTTGAATTTCTCAAAAATCCAAAAAAGTTCATTGATCTGGGTGCAAGAATTCCCAAGGGTGTTCTTTTGGTTGGACCTCCGGGAACAGGTAAAACCTTGCTTGCAAAAGCCGTTGCAGGCGAAGCGGGTGTACCCTTCTTTTCAATATCAGGTTCTGATTTTGTTGAAATGTTTGTGGGCGTAGGTGCGAGCCGTGTTCGTGACCTTTTTGAACAGGCAAGAAAAAATCTCCCTGCAATTATCTTTATTGATGAGATTGACGCAGTGGGAAGGCAGCGTGGCGCAGGCCTCGGCGGCGGCCATGATGAGAGAGAGCAGACTCTTAATCAGCTTCTTGTTGAGATGGACGGATTCGGTACAAATGAAGGCATTATTATGATTGCCGCTACAAACCGCCCCGATATACTTGACCCGGCACTTTTAAGACCGGGCAGATTTGACAGGCAGATTGTTGTAAATTATCCCGACCAAAAGGGAAGAGTGGAAATATTAAAGGTTCATGCGAAGAATAAACCTGTGGATGAATCTGTTTCTCTTGAAACCGTTGCAAAATCAACCTACGGATTTACAGGTGCCGACCTGGAGAATCTCCTTAATGAGGCAGCTATTCTGGCGGCACGCAGAAATAAAAAGACCATTACAGGTGAAGAGCTTGACGAAGCTATGCTTAAGGTTGTAATGGGTCCTGAAAAGGCATCTAAGGAGCACAATGAAATAAACAAGAAGAAAACTGCATATCATGAAGCAGGTCATGCACTTGCGGCTCGTCTCCTTCCTACGCAGGATACGGTGCACCAGGTGTCTATAATACCACGCGGCAGAGCAGGGGGCTTCACCCTCAGCCTGCCCGATACTGACAAGAGCTATATTTCAAAGACGGAAATGCTTGAAAGCATTGTTATGGCTCTTGCAGGAAGGGCTGCTGAAAACATTGTGTTTAATGATATAAATACAGGGGCTTCAAGTGACCTTGACCACGCCACCTCAACTGCAAGAAAGATGGTTATGCAGTATGGTATGAGTGATAAGCTTGGTTATGTGACATTTACAAACGGCGAGCACGAGGTGTTCTTAGGCAGAGATTTGTCACAGGGAAGAAATTACAGTGAGTCTGTGGCTTCAATAATAGATGCTGAAATCAAGCGCATTATTGATGAATGCTATGATAAATGTGAAAAACTGCTCACAGATAATCGCAGTAAGCTTGATGACATTGCAAATGCACTTATTGCAAAGGAAAAGCTTGACGCTCAGGAGTTTGAAGATGTATTTACAAACGGCTTCACACCTGAGACAAATAAAGACGAACAATAAAATTAAAAGGGGAATGTGGCAAAATTCACATTCCCCTTTATCTTGAGAGGTAAAAAATGGATAATATATTTTTCAGAGAAGAGCTATTTAAAATGCAAGACCCCATATACCGTGATTTTCACGCCCGTTTAATTCCTAATATAGATACTAACAAAATAATAGGTATAAGGACACCCCAGCTTCGCTCTTTTGCAAAAAAATATGAAAAAAGTGAAGAGAGAATAAAATTTATAAGTGAGCCAAAGCATGAATTTTATGAAGAAAATAATCTTCATGGTTTTTTTATCGAGCAAATAAAAGATTTTGATGAATTCATCTTTATGCTTGAAAAATTTTTGCCTTATGTGGATAATTGGGCAACCTGTGATTTAATTCAGCCCAAGGTTTTTCTGAAAAATAAAAAGAAGCTGTTTCCTTTCATTCAAAAGTGGATCTGTGCAAATGACACATATACTGTAAGATTCGCCATAAAAATGCTGATGAATTATTTAGATGAGGATTTTACCGCCTCTCATCTTGAAATGGTTAAGAATGTCAAGCTCGAAGAATATTATGTGAAAATGGCAGCAGCATGGTACTTTGCAACGGCATTGGCAAAGCAGTATGACGAAAGCGTTTTGTACATAGAAAACCGCTTGCTTGACAGATGGACTCATAATAAATCCATTCAAAAGGCCGTAGAAAGTAACCGAATACCCCCTGAAACGAAAAAATACCTTAAGACGCTTAAAATTTTGTGATAGCTTAAGCATGTATGTAAAATGCAGGTTAAGTTCTGCCTGTGTGTTGTGATACAATTGATGGGTGACAAATAAAAAAGAAAATAGACTCCAAATATGATATAATGTTTAACGACCAAATAAAACATGGTATCAAAGGAGCTATTTTCTTATGAACATTCTAACAT
>JAXJXW010000109.1:0-4822 GCA_036307325.1 Clostridia bacterium | reverse complement strand
TACACCGAGAGGCGAAGTTTTTTTCATAGCATAAAGCATTTTTCTGAAGCCCGAATTGTTATTATTCCTCTTCTTTTTTGTTACTTTGAATCATTGAATTGATTTTTTCAAAAGCAACGGGAATATAATCAATAAGCTTGTCCACAGGCGTATTATTTGCAGAAACGGGAATAAGCTTAATCTGGTCAGGTGCAACGACTAAAAAGCCGATGGGAGATATTGAAACGCCTGCGCCGCTTCCTCCGCCGAAGGAAGAAGCCTCACTCTTGTTTGGAATGTCACTTCCACTTGCCGCAAAGCCAAATCCCACTTTTGAAATCGGAATAATCATTGTTCCGTTGCTTGTTTCAACGGGGTCACCGATTATTGTGTTTACATCAATCATACCCTTGATGTTTTCCATTACCGTGCCCATGAGATTGTTGATAGGATGTTCACCCATTTTTTTACTCCTCCTTACCCTTTAAGGGTTTTAATTTTATCAAAATTGTTATTGCAATAATTATAATATAAACAATTCTCGAAGATAATATGCATTCAGCATTTGCCTTAAATGAAGCCTCACTGTAGTCAGGCGTTATATCAACCTTATGATTGTCTATAATGACAATCTTGGAAATAATTGCAATAAGCCCGTACACAACTGCCCAAAGGGCACCGATTCCCACGGCGGTTGTTGCCGCATCACCTGTTCCCATGGAAATATTCACGGAAAGCTTCTCATTTTTTATATATTTTCTCCCAAGGCGGCAGGTTGTTTTGCAAAGCTCTGCAATCTGTGACGCCTTGTTGTGAAGAGAAAGCGTATCTTTGTCAAACGCCTTCTTTTTTTCTTGCGGGGTTTCTTTTTTCGGGGCTTGTTCTTGTTTTCTTTTTCCTTTTTTCTTTAAAGTAATTCCTGCTATCTTTATTTTAAAGACAAGCTTGCCGTCAGCATATTCAATATACACCTTTAAAGGCAGCATAAGAAAAATCAATAAAAGAAGCACCAATAGGAAAACAAATAATTTCATGAATTATTCACTCATCTCTGAAAAATCAGATTTTTCTGCATTTTCGTTTACAAAGTCCTCTATAACATCTGTTTTTTGCGGAATATCATTTTCAAAGCTCAGATTTTCCTTTTCGGGAAGCGGCGGCAAATCGTCAAGTGATTTTAAGCCGAAGCATCTTAAAAATTCCATTGTGGTTCCGTATAAAATCGGCCGCCCCGGAGTTTCCGCACGCCCCAGCTCATCAATAAAGCCTCGCTCCACAAGCCTTGCCACGCTATAGGTGCAATCAACACCCCGTATAAAATCCACCGTTGCCTTTGTGACAGGCTGATTATACGCAATTATGGACAATGTTTCAAGTGCCGCCGAGGAAAGCCCCGACTGTTTTTTCGTTTGTGCAACTCTCTGAATACACTCATAATATTCAGAGCCTGAGCACATCTGTATTGAATTGTCTATTTCAATAAGGCGTATTCCTCGCTTTTCCTCCTCATACTTTTGTTTAAGGGAGTTAAATGCTTCACGCACTTCATTTTCAGAAACCTCAAGTGCCTGGGCAATTCTTTCAACCTCCACTGCTTCACCCATGGAAAACAATATTGCCTCAATAGCACACTCAATATTCTTCCCGAAGCTCAAGTTCCACATCATTTTCACCTCTTTCGCAATACAGCCTTCCGCCATCTTCCCCAACCGTCATTATGCTTTCCTTAATCAGCTCCAGAATGGCAAGAAAGGTTGCAACAAATTCTCCCCGCACCCGCAGTCCGTCAAAAAGGGATTCAAAAGAGACACGCCTGCCCTTCTCAAGCCTTTGTATAACCTGCGATGACGCATACCGCACGGAATAATTTGTTCTGCCCACAACCCGTTTGAAGGTTTTGGGGTCAATGGGTTTTCTTGATGCACTTCTGTCAATTACTGCGTAAAATGCATCAAAAAGCTTTTCTATGGGAATAATTTTGTTTTCCGGCTTTATATGGGGCAGCTTAAGGGGTTCGGCGCCCTTAAAGAACACATTGTCCATAGTGTGCTGGCGTATATCCATATCCTGAGAAATTTCCTTATAGCGTTTGTATTCCTCAAGTCTGTCTGCAAGGTCTGCACGGGGGTCTTCCTCCTCCTCTTCAGGCTTGGGAAGCAGCATTTTTGACTTTATCCATAAAAGCTGCGACGCCATCACAAGAAATTCGCCCCCAAGCTCCATATCAAGCTCCTGCATAAGTGATATATACTCAAAATACTGGTCAGTAATCAGTGATATAGGTATATCGCATATGCTTACCTTATTTTTACTGATAAGATGCAAAAGAAGGTCAAGCGGTCCTTCAAATGCCTCTGTTTTAAAAGAAAGCTCACTCATATAACACCTCAGAGAAGAAGGTTAACCATTGCCTGAAGCACAGTATTCCAGAGGCTGTAAACAGGTGTAATAAACACGGTAAGAATGTGGCTCAAAACACCTGTGAGCGATAAAATCATCAGGATTGGAAATCCTATTCTTTCATAATTCAATAGCTTCATATAGCTTTCATTGGACAAAAACATTCCTAAAATTTTACTTCCGTCAAGAGGCGGGAACGGAATAAGGTTAAACACCGCAAAGCTGATATTTATAACGGCAAGCTGAACAAACAGACTGTAAATAAAGTTTGTAATAACATTTGTGAATTTCAAATATATAAAAACAAAGTAAAGGGCAAATATAATTGTAGAAGCAAAAGCCAATACAATATTTGCAAGAGGGCCTGCAAGGGCGGTTAACGCCATGCCCTTTTTCCTGTCACGGAAATACATGGGGTTTATGGGCACAGGCTTAGCCCAGCCGAACCCGAACAAAACCATGCAAATTGCACCCCACATATCAAGATGTGAAATGGGATTTAAAGAAAGCCTTCCACTGTATTTTGCCGTAGGGTCACCCAGCTTATAAGCCACATATCCGTGGGCGTATTCATGTACCGTTATCGCCGTAAAAAGCACAATAAATCGTGCAAGTAATTCTGTAATACTGTTAAAAAGCATGGCACTAACCTTTCTTCCATATACTTAATTATCCTTCTTAAGAGTATTTCCAAATGGGGATAAATATAAAGCAATTTCTTATTATTTTATTTTACCATAAACAGATAATAATTGTCAAATATTCTCACACACATAATTGTAAATTTAAAATGAACGCAAAAAATCGCAGGGGCTGCAGCAAACCGATTCAAAAAAAATCGTTTTACTGCAGCCCCTATGTCTGTGCACTTTGTCACAGTCTTTTAATTACTTAATCATTGAAGCAACTTCATCAGCGAAGTTTTCATCCTTCTTTTCAAGGCCTTCGCCCTTTTCAAGACGAACATAGTCAACAATTTCAATTGTTGTACCAAGCTTTGAAGCAACGCTCTTTGTATAAGCAGTTACGCTCTGGTCGGGATCCTTAATGAACGGCTGTTCAACAAGGCAGAATTCCTTGTAATACTTCTGAATTCTTCCTGCAACCATCTTTTCTGCAATAGCGGCAGGCTTGCCTTCGTTAATAGCCTGTGCGGTAAGGATTTCCTTTTCCTTATCAAGTACCTCAGAGGGAACATCTTCCTTCTTTGTGTACTGGGGATAAGCAGCAGCAACCTGCATTGCAATATCCTTTGCATACTCCTTAAATTCATCAGTTTCAGCTGCCTGTGCGTCACCAACATTGAACTTAACAATAACGCCGATTCTTCCGCCGCCGTGAATATAACCTACAAGAGTACCTTCAAAACGACCGAAACGGCGAATATTCATGTTTTCACCGATAGTAGCAATCTTTTCGTTAAGGGCGTCTTTAACTGTCTGAGCAGGATTTGCAGCATAAGCTGAAGCAAGAAGTGCATCAACATCTGCGGGGTTTTCCTTAATAATCTGCTTTGTTACATTTGAAACGAAGGTCTTAAACTCTTCATTCTTAGCAACGAAGTCAGTTTCACTGTTTACTTCAAGAGCTGCGCCAACGCCATCTTCAATGATAACATCAACGATACCCTCAGAAGCAATTCTGCCTGCCTTCTTGGCAGCAGTTGCAAGACCTTTTTCACGAAGAAATTCTACAGCCTTTTCCATATCTCCTTCGCTTGCGGAAAGTGCCTTTTTACAGTCCATCATGCCGCAACCGGTTTTTTCTCTTAACTCTTTAACATCCTGAGCCGTAAAGTTCATTTCAATCAGTTCCTTCCGTTATAATTATTCAAGTGTAATATCCATTTCTTCTTCGGCTTCTTCCTGTGTTCCTTCTCTGCCTTCAACGATAGCATTTGAGATTGTGGAAACAACAAGCTTAACGGCACGGATAGCGTCGTCATTGCCGGGGATTACATAATCAACATCTTCGGGATCGCAGTTTGTATCTACGATAGCAACGATGGGGATATTAAGCTTCTTAGCTTCAGAAATTGCAATTCTTTCTTTTCTGGGGTCAACAACAAAAATAGCTGCGGGAGCCTTCTTCATGTTCTTAATACCGCCAAGGTACTTTTCAAGCTTTTCCATTTCGCCGCGGAGACCGATAACTTCCTTCTTGGGAAGAAGGTCAAAAGTGCCGTCTTCTTCCATTTTGTGAAGCTGAGCAAGTCTTTCAATTCTCTTTTTGATTGTCTTGAAGTTTGTAAGCATACCGCCGAGCCATCTTGCGTCAACATAATGCATACCTACACGCTGAGCTTCCTCCTTAATTGTTTCCTGAGCCTGCTTCTTTGTGCCTACGAAAAGGATTTCTCCGCCCTCCTGGGCAACGCTTCTGATGAAGTCATAAGCTTCCTCAATTTTTTTAACTGTCTTCTGAAGGTCGATGATATATATAC
>JAXJXW010000108.1:0-12734 GCA_036307325.1 Clostridia bacterium | reverse complement strand
TCGGTGTTCAAATTGGAATCATCAGGCTAAGCGGATTTCCCGCTTATTTTACCAATGTTTTTCTGAAGCTTCTTAAACCAGTTTGCCTGCCCGAAGCTTGATTTCAGGTTCGGTATAGCAACTGCAATAATAAGAAGTGCGCCAACAACAATCATTATTATCTGACTTGTTGCATTTATAAGTCCCAAGCCGTATCTGAGATAACCTATAACAAGAATTGCAAGGGATGCCCCAAGTATTCTGCCCTTACCGCCTGATGTTGAAATGCCGCCCAAAACTGCCATTGCAATAATGTCAAGCTCATAGCCCTTGGCAACATCGGAACGAACAGACGACATTTTTGAAGCAAGATACACTGCCGCAACGGCTGACAAAAATCCAACCATTGTGAAAATGATTACCTTAATTCGGTTAGTCTTTATGCCTGAGTATTTAGCAACTGTAACGGAATTACCCATTGCAATCGTTCTGCGCCCGAATTTGGTGCAGTGGAGAAGATATGCAAAGAACAGTGCTTCAATAACCACAAATATCAAAACATACGGAACATAACCGATTTTTCCGGCGGCAATCTGACCAAACCATGTGGGGAATCCGCCGATAGATGTTGTTTCAAGAATAATCTGGGCAATGCCCCTGAATATAATTTGTGTGGAAAGGGTTACAATCATACTTGAAAGCTCAGGGAATTTTGCCAGGATAAGACCGTTTATAAGCCCGCAAACAGCACCGGTGATAAGCCCTGCAATAATTGCAAGAACCATATTTTGTGTTGCGCTGAAAACTATTCCCATAATGGTCGCACTAAGGGCCATTATTGAAGCCACAGAAATATCTATTTCGCCCAGCATCAGTACAAATGCCATGGGAAAAACAACAATTGCCTTGTCAAAGAAATCTCTTGTGGCATTCAAAATACCCCGCAGATTAGCATAATTTGAAGATGCAGAAATGTTGAATATGTTAACTGCTACTAACATTATTACCAGCATCCATTCCCACTGAAGAAAGAACCGCTTAAGGCTAAACTCTCTTTCGGAGGCAATGGTTCTTGTACCGTCTGCGGAAACTGCCTGCTTTTTTATTTCTTTAGCCATCAGATATTCCTCCTTCTCAAGTCTTTAATTTCAACATTGCGCTCTATAAGAGCATTTGCTATTATTGAGAACAAAATTATTGCGCCTCTGATAGCTTCCTGCCAGAAGGAGGAAACCTGAATAAGCGGCATTGCATTGTTGAGCATACCCAAAAGAATAGCGCCTAAAAATACACCTGCAACCTTACCTGTACCGCCGTTGATACTTACACCGCCCAGAACGCATGCGGCAATTACATTCATTTCATAGCCTGTGCAGGTTTCGCCCTGTGCCACACCGTATTTGCAAACATACAGTATGCCGCCAAGCCCTGCTATTGCGCCCATGATAATATATGCCAAGGTAAGCACCCTGCTTGTTTTAATACCTGAAACCCTTGCTGATTCTTCACTGTTGCCCACGGCGTAAATTTTTCTTCCCGTTCTTGTATGCCCTGCAAAGAAATACGCAATTACATACACTATAAGGGCTATCAGAAGAAGATTGTATATGCCGAAGGTTTTTCCCGTTGCAAGTCCCAAAAATCCGGGACCCATTTCTGCCTGCTTAACCCATGAACCGTTTGCAATAAGGTAAGTAATACCTCTGTAAATGTTCATCATGCCTAAGGTTGCAATAATGGGAAGAATTTTCAGTTTGGAAACAAGAAGCCCGTTTATAAGACCGCAAAGTGCGCCCACCGCTATTGCGATTAACACAATAACAAAATTGTTTACGGGACTGCCTGCCATAACGCTGTTTTTCAGAACGGTACAACCCAGCATTGCACTCAGTGCCATGGTGGCACCTATTGAAAGGTCAATACCGCCTGTGATTATAACAAACATCATCCCCACTGCCATTATGGCAAGAACCGATGTTTCAAGAAGCATATCCGTGATATTTTCCGAAGTGAGAAAGCGCCCGCCGCTTCTCATTTCGACAAAAGCAGCAATTACAATCATTACAATTATAAGGCTGATTTCACGGATATTCGATGAAAAGAATTTTTTAACTTTACCCATGATTATACCTCCTTATAAACTCATAGCCGCTTCAAGAATTTGCTCCTGAGTTACATTTTTGCAATCTGTAAATATCTTGGAAACCTTGCCTTCACGCATTACCAAAATGGTGTCAGCCATGCCCAGAACCTCAGGCATTTCCGAAGAAATCATTATTACCCCGTAGCCCTGGCTTGCAAGCTTTGACATGATTTCATATATCTGCGCCTTTGCGCCTACATCAACGCCCTTGGTAGGCTCGTCAAGAATTATCACCTTCAGGTCGGAATTTAAAACCTTTGCAACAATAACCTTCTGCTGATTTCCTCCCGAAAGACTTGAAGCCTTATCATATACTGAAAGTGCCTTTGTTTTAACCTCTTCCAGAAGCTTTTTTGCGCCTTCCCGTTCAGCTCTTCTGTTTATAACAGTGTTCTTGGTGTATTTTTCAAGGGTTGCAAGGGTTACATTATCTCCCAAGGACCAGTCAAGGATAAGCCCCTGCTTCTGTCTGTCCTCAGGGAGGTAGCCTATACCTGCGTTCATAGCGTCTTGCACGCACTTTATGTTCAGCTTTTCGCCGTCTAAGTAAACGCTTCCCCCGTCAACCTTTTCAATTCCCATTATGCCTTGGAAAACTTCGCTTCTGCCTGAGCCGACAAGCCCTGTAACGGCAAGGATTTCGCCCTTATGCACGGAAAAGCTTATATCCTTGTAATAACCCGTTTTTGAAAGCCCTTCAACCTTAAAAAGCTCTTCGCCCTGCTCTACATCAAGCTTTGGATATATGTCGGCAATTTCACGGCCAACCATCTTACTTATAAGCTGGTCATTTGAAAGGTCGTTCACGCCCCATGTTCCTATATACTGTGAATCACGGAAAACGGTAACCCGTGAAGCTAATCTGTACATATCTTCAAAGCGGTGAGATATGAAAATAATTGAACAACCTTCATCACGAAGCTGCTCCGTAATGCGGTACAGCTCCTCGCATTCACGCTTTGAAAGTGCCGCCGTAGGTTCATCCATTATTATTATTTCAGCATTTGTGGATATTGCCTTTGCAATTTCCACAACCTGTTGTTCGGCAACGGTAAGATTTGCCATCTTTGATTTAGGGTCAATGTTGCTTCCCAGTCTTTTAAGGAGCTGTTTTGCATTGCTGTGCATCTGTCTCCAGTCTATGGTTTTAAGCTTTGTGAGCTTTTCATGACCCATATAAATATTTTCCGTAACACTTAAATGCTGATAGGTGGTTCCGTGCTGGTAAATAGCGGCGATACTGTGATTTTGGGCATCCTTAGGATCCTTAAACACAACCTTTTCGCCCTTCAGGAATATTTCTCCCTCTTCAGGAGTGTGAACGCCGGTTATCACCTTTATAAATGTGGATTTTCCTGCACCGTTTTCGCCCATAAGTGCATGTATTTCACCCTTTTTCAGGGAAAAATGCACATTATCAAGAGCTTTTACGCCGGGAAATATTTTTGTAATTCCCTTAAGTTCAAGAATGTATTCGGACATTTAACTCCTTCCTTTCTTCATTTTCTGACTTTATTTTAAACAAAATTACTTTTCCTTTCAATGGACAAATTTTAAATGCTGATGTATTTTTTTGAAAAGAGTGTAATTTTTTTAAGGGATTGACATTTATCGTGTAAATAGTATAAAATAAAGACAAAAGAAAGGGAGGGGACAGGTATTGAAATATCAATCAGAATTTTTTAAGAAACTGTTTCGCCCTTATTTTTTGGTATTCACACTGTTTATAACTGTTGCGATGATTTCGGTGTGCTACGGAACCTTTGAACATATAAAAAATGCGGCGTATAATAATGAGCTTCTTGCCGCAAGGCAAACGGCGCAGCAGATTGATTCTTATATCAATGAATTAAATCTCCTTGCGGAGCAGGTAAAGCACCAGCCAAAGGCAACAAATCTTTTCTACACATTAGGGGCAGAGCCTGAAGGGGAAAATTATTTTGATTCGGATATACTGAGCAGTATAGACATTTCCTCGGCTCTTAAAAATCTTTTGGCAGGGAGAGACGCAAAGACTTGCGTTGTTATATATAACGGAAACGGAGATTTTATTTCAAGCAGTGAATACAGCCTCAATAAAGACTATTTCAAAAAAATGTCCACAAATGAGATGTATAACAAATCATTAAAGGAAATTCAGGGGAATAAGGGAATAAAGGTAAGCATGGCGGAAAAGGGGACCGTTTTTTCAGACGGCAATGAATATATTTCCATTGCAAAGACGCTGAAAAACGACTATTCTGAGGATGTGTATGCCATAGTAGAGGTTTTTTGCAACAGTGAAGCTTTAAAAAGTGCAGTCATAGACGATTTTGAAAGCGGCGCACTGCTTCTTGTTGACAGAAAAAGCGGGGAAGTGCTTTATCCTGAAGGCGGTACTATAAAGGATAATGACATAATGCATGTAACGGCTTTTGTTTCAAATACCAACTGGGAAATCAGTGCAATTCACTCCAATCCCTTTACAAGAAGCTTTAAGCTTCAGGTTATCGGTGGATTGTCAGTGATATACATTTCACTTTTAATTATGGCGTTCAGCGTTACAAGATTTATAGGCAGGCGTGTTACAAAGCCCATTACACGGCTTACGGAATATGTCAGAGGGATTTATGCGCCTGATTCCGTGAAGGAGCATTTTGTAGATGATAAAGCCATTGATGAAATTCTGGAGCTTGAGGAAAGCTTTGATAAAATGCTTGAAAGGGTAAATAAGTCGCTGCTGCAGGAAAAAAATGCCTATTACATGGCGCTGCAGGCACAGATGAATCCCCACTTTCTGTATAACTCCCTGGCGGTTATAGGCTCTTTAGGTGCAGAAGACGGCTCTGACAGGGTTGCGTCAATGTGCTCGGAGCTTTCAGATATGCTCAGATATGTCACCTCCTATGAAACGGTGTCCGTAGCACTGAGAGAGGAGGTTGAGCATACAAAGCATTATCTGTCGCTGATGAAGGCGCGGTATGAGGATTATTTTTCCTACAATATTGATGCTTCTCAGGAATTGATGGTTATGCCCGTTCCGAAGCTGTTTATCCAGCCCCTTGCGGAAAACTGCTTCAAGCACGGATTCAAAACTGTTGCACCGCCATGGCGTATTGAAATTAAAATGACAGGCACACCTAGGTGCTGGACTCTTACAATAAAGGATAACGGCAGCGGAATAAGTGATGAGAAAATAAAAGAAATTGAAGCGCATATTGACTCAATGCTACTAAAAAATTATATTGATTCGGAGCATGGCATTGGTGTGGCAAATACAATTGTAAGGCTCAAAATGACTCATAATGAAAATATCCGTTACGAGATAAAAAACGATAAGGGAACGGTAATAAGCATTATTTCAAAATTTCAGTAAAGGAGGGGTAAAATGTTCAGGGTTATGATTGTTGAGGATGAACCGCCCATTATGCGTATGATAAAAACAACACTTGAAAATGTAAACAGTGATTTTTCGGTGGAAAAATGTTGTATGAATGGCAAGGAGGCAGTTTCAGCCCTTGAAAACGAGCATTTTGACCTTGTTATAACCGACATAAAAATGCCTATAATGAACGGCATAGAGCTGTCGGCATGGATACATGAAAATAAGCCCTCCGTTAAGGTGGTTTTGCTTAGCGGATACCGTGATTTTGAATATGCGAGAAAGGCACTGGAATACAAGGTTTTTGACTATCTGCCAAAGCCTGTTTCGGAAAAAAAGATAAAAGAGCTTACCGACCATTTGTGTGAGGAATTTAAAAAAACACAGGCGTCATCGGACAAGTGGACAGATGAACACTATACCACAATAGTCCTTGCCTGTGCAGGTGCATATCTTTTATACGGAGCTGATGTCACCCTTCCCGGAGAGCAGTTCTGGGCAGATGAAATAATTGAAGAATTTGCCGATGAATATTTGGTTGCATCGGAAAATTATATTTATTTTAACTCAAATTCACAGTCGGAAAGGTATTTGGTGCTTGACGGAAGTGTGCTACCCCGTTCCGAAGAACTGGTAAAAAATTTGTATAACAAGCTGAACAGAGGCGACACTTCCGTAACGGTGGTTTATAAAACGGGGGTAAAGTATAAGGACATGGGAGCAACGCTTCCATTACTCCGTGAGCAGCTTATTAAAAGACTGGTACTGGGAAAGCCCCAGCTTATACTTTGTGACGGCAAAGCGGAAGCCTATGAGCATATAGGTGCGGCTTATTCCAAGGATGATGTGGATGTTATAACAAACGCCATAAAAAGCGGAAAGTCTGATATTGCAAGGGAACGGCTGACGAAAGTGCTTAATGTAATGCGTGAAAATGACTGTACCCAGGAGGAGGTTCTCACTCTTTTAACGGTAATTACGGATAATTATACGCTGAACTACCATGGGGATTTCAGAAGAAAGAACAGCTCCGTAAAAAAGGAACTGACAGGGGCAGTTGCAGGATTTACCTCGTATGAGGCTTTGGTGAATGACATTATTTCAATACTGATGACCCTTTACAGCGGAGTAATAGTGTCTGACCGATATGAGCAGCTTGCAGATGATGTGGAAAATTATATTAAGGCAAATTACAATAAAAATATTACCAGTGAGGTGCTTGCGTCGGAATTTGGATTTGTGCCAAGCTATATAAGCCGTATTTTTAAGCGGTGCAAGGGTTGTTCTCCCAGTGAATATATAGTTTCATACAGAATATCGCTTGCAAAAAAGATTATCACGCAATCACCTGATATACGGATAAAAGAGGTTGCCGGTATGGTAGGCTTTAAGGAATCGTATTATTTTTCAAAAACCTTTAAGCGGGAAACGGGCGTATGGCCTACGGAGTTTGCACAAAGAAAATAAAAGGAGTGGATGATTATGGAAAAGTATGCATGGAAAGGAAAAATTGTGGAAGGAAAGCTTGCGGAGTATAAAAAACGCCATGATGAGATTTGGCCTGAAATGAAGGCGGTTCTCAGAGAGGCGGGCATAAGAAATTACTCCATATGGAATGTGGGCGATGAATTATTCGGTTACTATGAATGTGACAGTATAGAGCATGCGTCACGGGTGCAGGCTGAAAGTGAGGTTGTGGCTCGTTGGGATGAATATATGAAAGATATTCTCATTATGGAAAAGGACCCTGTTACGGGGGCACAGCCGCTATTGGTTCAGGTTTTTGAGTTTTAGAAATGGGGATGTTTAAAAACCACTAAAGTTTTTAAACATCCCCATATTATATTAGTACCAATATTAGATTCCGCTGGAACCGTAGTTAGAAAGAACACGGGCAGAGGGATCATCAACATCACAGCCCTCCCAGGATTTGTTGGGCATCCAGAAATCGGGAATCATCTTAGCCTGATTTGGATAGTATTTTTCAAAAAGCTCACGGTAAAGAAGTGACTCTTTTGTGAAGGGTGTGCAGTAATCATATTTTTTGCAAAGCTTTTCAAATTCTTCATCACTGTACTTTTCGGCGGCATATTCCTTAAGATAGTCAACCATTGAGTGACCTACCGCATCTGAAAACGCCGCTTTTTCACGGTAAAGAATACTTTCGGGAAGGTAATCGCCCTCAAATGCTTTGCGGAGAAGGTATTTGCCCTTTCCATAGGTGTTCATTTTCATTTTGGGGTTAACACTCATAACATATTTTACGAAGTCAAGGTCGCCGAAGGGAACTCGTGCTTCAAGAGAGTTTACGGAAATACATCTGTCAGCACGGAGAACATCATACGCATAAAGCTCACGAAGTCTCTTTTGCGCTTCAAGCTGAAATTCTTCAGGTGACGGCGCAAAATCCGTATACTTATATCCGAAAATTTCATCTGAAATTTCACCGGTAAGAAGAACTCTGATGTCGGTTGTTTCATGTATTGCCTTGCAGATGAGATACATTCCCATGCTGGCTCTTATTGTTGTAATGTCAAATGTACCGAGAATAGAAACAACGGTTTCAAGAGAGCTTAAAACAATGTCTTTGGAAATAATAATTTCTCTGTGGTCACTGCCTATATAGTCAGCAACCTCTTTGGCATATTTAAGGTCTATGGCGTCTTCGTTCATTCCTATTGCAAAGGTCTTGATTTTATCCTTGCTTTTTTTCGCAGCAACGGCGCAAACCAATGAAGAATCAAGTCCGCCGCTGAGCAGGAAGCCAACCTTTGCATCTGCAACAAGCCTTTTTTCTATGCCGCATACAAGCTTATCGTGAATGTTCTTACATACTGTTTCAATATCGTCATCAACATATTTGTCTACACGGGCAATGTCATTATAGCAGAAAAACTCGCCGTCTTTATAGAAGTGACCGGGAGGGAAGGGGAATATTTCCTTTACAATGGGAACAAGGTTTTTTGCCTCGCTTGCAAAGCAGATTGAGCCGTCTTTACCGTAGCCGTAAAACAACGGGCGAATACCAATGGGATCACGGGCTGCAATATAGCTTTTTGTTTCAGCATCGTAAATAATGCAGGCAAACTCAGCGTCAAGCATTTTAAACATATCCGTTTTATATTCCTTGTAAAGGGGAAGGAGAATTTCACAGTCGGAATCGCTTTCAAAGGTGTACTTGCCCTCAAGCTCCTTTTTCATTTTTTCAAATCCGTAAATTTCCCCGTTGCAGACAACGAAGCTTCCGTCAAGCTCAAAGGGCTGCATTCCTTCGGGATGAAGCCCCATAATTGCAAGCCTGTGGAAACCCAGAAGTCCCCGACCTGTATCGACAATTCTACTGTCGTCAGGCCCTCTTGATATGGTTTTTTCAAAACCTTCTTTAAATTCGGCGAGAGAAACACCGCCGCCACAATATCCCATAATTGAACACATAGTAAAAATCCTCCGTATTATTAAAAATATTTCAGCTTTACTTATAGGGCAGTGCTGTAACCTGCGGTGCCACCTATATTTTTACTTCTTTAAGTGCCTTCTTACGCGAGGATTATATAACGCCCAACCCACCTTGACTTAATAAGTGAAGGTGGGGGGTGTTTTATTACGGCGCACCTACTTGATTTCTCTTTCGGATTGCAGCTCGAAAAGTGTTTTTCACAGGGGCTCTGCTGCGCTTTCTCACCAATGTGCGCTCTCTGTGAGTGATTACCCCGGCTACTTCTCTTTTCTCAAACGCTTTTTTAAAATTTTTTATTCAACATCCTGAAGGGCGTCATAGCCTTCTTCGCCTGTACGAACCTTTACAACATTTTCAACATCATATACGAAGATCTTACCATCGCCGATGTGACCGGTGTAAAGAACCTTTTTAGCCGTTTCAATAACGCTTCTTACAGGAATCTTGCTTACTACGATGTCAACCTGAACCTTGGGAAGAAGATTTGTTTCAACGGGAACACCACGGTAATATTCGGGCTTACCCTTCTGCTGTCCGCAGCCCATTACATGAGATACTGTCATACCGGTGATACCCAGGTTTGTCATAGCCTTCTTAAGGGCATCAAATCTTGCTTCTTTACAGATGATTTCAATCTTTGTAAACTTAGGTGTACCATCATCAAAGGTGGGAACCTTTTTAACGGGAACTGCTTCGGCAACAGGAGTTTCGCCTGAAACAATTGATACATCCTCTGCAAGATCATATGAAGAATACTTGTCAACTGCAGCAATGAAATCGGGATATGCACTGGGAAGACCATGCTCTGTGATGTCAAGACCTGTGATTTCTTCTTCAGCAGATGTACGAAGACCGTTGGTTGCTTTGATGATTGCGAAGGTGATTGTCATTACTATTGTTGCATAAAGGACAACTGTTACTACACCAAGGCACTGAACGCCAAGCTGAGTGAATGAACCTGTGTAGAAAAGACCGTTTAAGCCTGCAGGTGCGTCAGGGTTAGCAAGGAGACCAACTGCTACTGTACCCCAGACACCGTTTGCCATATGAACGCCAACTGCACCAACAGGGTCGTCAATATGAAGCTTTATGTCAAGGAATTCAACAACGATTACTACAAGGAAGCCTGAAACAATACCAACTACTGTTGCACCGATTGCATCAAGAGCTGCACAGCCTGCCGTTATACCTACAAGACCGGCAAGAGAAGCGTTAAGACACATTGAAACATCGGGCTTGCCGTTTTTAACCCATGTAAAGATCATGGTAACAACTGTTGCAACGGCAGGAGCTATTGTTGTTGTAAGGAAGATAGATGAAAGCTCTGAAGGAGTTGTTGCTGCGGCACCGTTAAAGCCGTACCAACCAAGCCAGAGAATGAATACACCGAGAGCACCAAGAGTGATTGAGTGACCGGGAATAGCATTTACCTTTACAACCTTACCGCTTGCATCCTTTGTATATTTACCAATACGGGGTCCAAGGAAGATTGCGCCCACAAGAGCTGCAACACCGCCGACCATATGTATAGCACAAGAGCCTGCATAATCATGGAAGCCAAGCTGTGAAAGCCAGCCGCCGCCCCAAATCCAGTGTGCTTCAATGGGATAAACAAAAAGTGAAATTACTGCTGAATATATGCAGTATGATGAAAACTTTGTGCGTTCAGCCATAGCACCTGAAACGATTGTAGCCGTTGTAGCACAGAATACAAGGTTAAATACAAAGTACGAAGCTGCCGTGAAGCCTTCTTCGGGAGAAGCTATAAATTCTTTAAAGCTTGTGAAAAGGTCAAGATTGGGAAGACCGATTAAACCAAAGAGGGCATCTTCACCCATGAGGAGTGTATAGCCCAAAACCGAGAAAACTACCGTACCGATACAGAAGTCCATAAGGTTTTTCATGATAATGTTACCTGCGTTTTTAGCACGGGTAAAGCCTGTTTCCACCATTGCAAAGCCTGCCTGCATCCAGAAAACCAATGCGGCACCAATTAAAAACCAAAATTCGACTGTCATATAAATCAAATCCTTTCTTTATCTTACACCAAAGAGCAAATCGCTGTAAGTGGGGAAGGGCCAGTATTCTGAGCCTGTAAAAGTTTCCGCTTCATCACAAACAACTCTCAGTTCACCCATTTTAGCGAGAAGTTCATCTCTGATGTATTCAGATTCTTTTATTGTATCATCAAAAGCGCTGAGCTTAACAAGAGCTGAGTCAAGAGCGTCTGTTCTGTCGGAAATAGCTTCCATAAGTGCTGAAAGCTTTTCAATTGTACCCTTTTCATACTTGCAGCTGATTGCGGAGCTTACATTAAGCTTGTAGGAAGCCGTTTGTGCAAGTGCGGATACATACTTTTCAATAGCAGGAAGTATCTGCTTTCTTGACATATCAACCATGGTAAGAGCTTCAATGCTTACTGATTTACAGTAATTCTCAAGCATAATCTCACAACGGGATTTAAGCTCAGCCTCTGAATATACCTTGTGCGCTGTAAGCATATCAACATTTTTCTTATCGAGAAGTCTGGGCATACAATCGGGAGTGGTGCGAAGATTGAGAAGCCCTCTCTTTTCCGTTGCCTCTTTAATCCATGCATCGTCATAACCGTTGCCGTTGAAGATAATGCGCTTATGCTCTTTAACAGTATCTTTAATAAGCTGATGAAGTGCACTGTCAAAATCGCTTTCTTTTTCCAGTCTGTCTGCAAATTGCTTAAGTGCCTCCGCAACTGATGAGTTAAGCATAATGTTTGCACAGGCTATGCTGTTTGAAGAGCCAAGCATTCTGAATTCAAACTTGTTGCCTGTAAATGCAAACGGGCTTGTTCTGTTACGGTCTGTTGTATCTCTCTGGAACCTGGGAAGAACATGAACACCAAGCTTCATCTGAGTTTTTTCAGCACCTACATAAGGCTTATCGTTCTCAATTGCGTCTAAAACTGCATTGAGTTCATCACCCAGGAAAATTGAAACAACTGCGGGCGGAGCTTCGTTTGCACCAAGACGGTGATCATTGCCTGCTGTTGCAACAGAAAGACGAAGGAGATCCTGATATTCGTCAACCGCCTTAATTACTGCACAAAGGAAAAGAAGGAACTGTGCATTTTCATAAGGTGTATCTCCGGGAGCGAGAAGATTAACTCCCGTATCGGTTGAAATTGACCAGTTGTTATGCTTACCGCTTCCGTTTACCCCTGCAAAAGGTTTTTCATGAAGGAGACATACAAGACCGTGCTTGCTTGCAACCTTTTGCATGATTTCCATTGTAAGCTGGTTGTGGTCGGTTGCAACATTTGTTGTTGTATAAATAGGTGCAAGCTCATGCTGAGCCGGAGCAACCTCGTTATGCTCTGTCTTAGCCAGAATACCAAGCTTCCAAAGCTCCTCATTAAGCTCCTCCATATATGCTGCAACTCTCGGCTTAATAATACCGAAGTAATGGTCATCCATTTCCTGACCCTTGGGAGGTTTAGCACCAAAAAGTGTTCTGCCTGTGAAAATAAGGTCTTTGCGCTTGTCATACATTTCTTTGGGAACAAGGAAGTATTCCTGCTCCGGACCTACAGAAGTTCTTACACATCTCACTGTGTCATTACCGAAAAGCTTAAGTATTCTGAGCGCCTGTACATTAAGGGCTTCCATAGAACGAAGAAGAGGTGTTTTCTTGTCGAGAGCCTCTCCGCTATATGAACAAAAAGCGGTGGGAATGCAAAGTGTTTTTCCTTTAATAAATGCGTAGCTGGTAGGATCCCATGCCGTATAGCCTCTTGCTTCAAAGGTTGCTCTGAGTCC
>JAXJXW010000107.1:0-8578 GCA_036307325.1 Clostridia bacterium | reverse complement strand
GTTTTGTATTATTCATTATTAATTATTCAATATTCATCATTCATTAAGAAAGGATTTTTGCATTGAATGAATAAAAAAACATGGAACCCAAACCGTTTGATTCTTCTAAAAGATGTATGTAAAATTAAAATTGTATATTTTCCACAAAAAAAATACTGTAAAAAAACATAAATTCCACACCAAAAGTAAATTTTATGTAAAAAATACGGTTGCATTTTCATATAAAATGAGTTATACTGTCGATGTAGTATTTTTTGTTCGGGAGTGTCTGCTGTGAAAATTTTGAAGGATCGTATTTTGTCAGACGGAGTAATTATAGGAACAGATATTATCAAGGTTGACGGCTTTCTTAATCATCGTGTCGACCCTGTTTTGTTGCGCGAAATTGCGCAGGAATTCAAAAAAAGATATGAAGGAACCGAAATCACAAAGGTTCTCACTATAGAAGCATCGGGAATCGCTATAGCTGCGTTTGTTGCGCTGGAGCTTGGGGTTCCTTTTGTTTTTGCCAAAAAGTACAGTGCAAAAAATCTTGATTCAACCGTTTATCAGGCAGATGTTTTTTCCTTTACAAAGCAAAAAACCTTTTCCGTAAGGGTTTCTACAAAATACATAGATAAAGATGACAAGGTGCTTATTGTTGATGATTTTCTTGCAAGAGGCGGCGCTCTCTGCGGGCTTATTGATATTGTCCGGCAAGCCGGTGCAGAGGTTGTGGGCTGCGGTATTGTAATTGAAAAGAGCTTTGATCAGGGTGCGGACATGCTCAGAAGCAAAGGCTATAGAATTGAGTCTCTTGCAAGGGTTAAGTCCATCAAAGACGGAAAGCTCACATTTGTTGAATGAATTAAATTGGCTTTTGCCATTTTAAAAATTTTTTTTGGAGGATTTGTTTATGAAAAAAACAAGAATTCTTGCTCTCTTGCTTGCGCTTGTAATGGTGCTTGCATTTGCAGGCTGTGGCAACAAGACTGCAGAAGAAGGCTCATCAAATGAAAAAACCACTGATGTTAAGATTGGTGTTATCCTTGTAGGTGACGAAAATGAAGGATACACCTATGCTCACATTGATGGTATCAAGAAGGCTGCTGAGGAACTTAACTTCCCTGCTGACCAGATTATCTGGAAGTACACCGTTCCCGAAGATGAAAGCTGCTATGATGCTGCCGCTGACCTTGCAGATAAGGGCTGCAGCGTAGTATTTTCAAACAGCTACGGTCACCAGTCATACATGGTTCAGGCTGCTGAAGACTTCCCCGAAGTAACATTTGTTTCTATGACAGGTGATACTGCGGCAGTTTGCGGTCTTGACAATGTATGCAATGCCTTCACAAAGGTATTCCAGTCTCGTTATGTATCAGGTGTTGTTGCAGGTATGAAGCTTGCTGAGCTTGAAAAAGACGGAAAGCTTTCCGCAGCAAACTTTAACGCTGACGGCAAAATCAAAATCGGTTATGTTGGTGCATTCCCCTATGCCGAGGTTGTTTCCGGTTACACAGCTTTCTTCCTTGGAATTAAATCTGTTGTAGAAAATGTTTCTATGGAAGTTACCTACACAAACTCCTGGTTTGATATTACAGCAGAAGGCGAAGCTGCAAACATGCTCGTTGCTGACGGCTGCGTAATTATCGGTCAGCATGCTGACTCAACAGGTGCTCCTGCCGCTGTTCAGGCAAATCTTGAAAGCGGAAAGGTTTGCTACTCTGTAGGCTACAATGTGGATATGCTTGAGGTTGCTCCCGATGCAGCACTTACATCTGCAACAAACACATGGAGCGTTTATTATAAGTACGCTCTCGGATGCGCTATGAACGGTGAAAAGATTGCCACAAACTGGGCTCACGGCTATGACGAAGGTGCAGTTGCTATAACAAAGCTTGGCAATTCCTGTGCAGAGGGTACTGCTGAAAAGGTTGCAGAGGTTGAAGCTGCTATTAAAGACGGTTCTCTCAAGGTATTTGACATCAGCAAGTTCACAGTTGGCGGCAAGACAGTTGAAAGCCATAAGTTTGATTTCTCAACAATGAATGCTGACTACAGTGCAGTTCTTTACAAAGGACCTATCGAAGAAGTTATTGTTGACGGCTGCTTTGATGAATCTTCATTCCGCAGTGCGCCCTACTTTGACCTTAGAATTGACGGTATCGTAGAGCTTCAGTAAACTAAAAGACAGAGTATGTGCGATTGCAAAAAATGCAATCGCACATACCTTTAATGTATTACAATCTGCCTAAGCTTTTAAGCAGATTGTAATGCATTAAAGGAGGAGTAATGCTATGGCAGAAACTTATGCAATTGAGCTTAAAAATATAACAAAAACCTTCGGCGAGGTTGTGGCAAACAAGAACATAAGCATCCGATTAAAGCATGGAGAGGTTCTGGCACTGCTTGGGGAAAACGGCAGCGGTAAAACCACCCTTATGAATATGCTTTCGGGAATTTACTTCCCCGACCACGGAACAATTTCCGTAGACGGTGAGGGGGTTGTAATTCGTTCACCCAAGGATGCTTTCAGACTTGGGATAGGAATGATTCATCAGCATTTTAAGCTTGTTGAGCTATTCACCGCCGCACAGAATATTGTTCTGGGCCTTCCGGGAAAAATGATGCTTAATATGAAGGCATCAAACGAAAAAATACAAAGGCTTATAGACAAATACGGGTTTGAGCTTGACCTGAATAAAAAGATATATGAAATGTCGGTTTCCGAAAAGCAGACGGTTGAAATCGTAAAAATGCTTTACAGAGGCGCAAAAATCCTTATCCTTGATGAGCCTACCGCCGTTTTAACTCCCCAGGAAACACAGCGGCTTTTTGCGGTGCTTAAAAAAATGCGCGATGACGGGAAAGCAATAATTATAATCACCCACAAGCTTCATGAGGTGCTTGAGCTTTCAGACACCGTTGCAGTGCTGAGAAAGGGAGAATATATTGGTTCTGTGAAAACAAGTGAGGCAACAGAGAATTCTCTGACAGAAATGATGGTTGGTGAAGCCGTTTCCCTTAATATCGGCAGAACTGAGCCTAAAAATCCCCGTGAGATGCTGACGGTGAAAAATCTTACCTGCTTTAATGAAGACGGGGTTAAAACTCTTGACAATGTTTCATTCTCAGCCTTCGGCGGTGAAATTTTAGGTATAGCCGGCGTTGCGGGCAGCGGGCAGAAGGAGCTTCTTGAGTCTATCGCAGGGCTTCAGCCTTGTGAAGATGGAAGCAGTATTCTCTATACTGCAACAGACAGTGAAGAGCCGGTGGAGCTTTTGGGAAAAAGCGTGCTTCAGATTAAGCAAATGGGCATATCCCTTGCATTTGTTCCCGAAGACAGACTTGGCATGGGGCTTGTAGGGTCTATGGACATGGTTGATAATATGCTCCTTCGTAATTACAACAACGGGCGAAGCATATTCACAGAAAAAAAGCAGCCCAGAAAGCTTGCTCTTGAAATTAAAAAACGCCTTGGTGTGGTGACGCCAGGTATATCAACACCGGTTCGCAGACTTTCAGGCGGTAATGTTCAAAAGGTTCTCGTAGGCCGTGAAATTGCCCTTGAACCAAAGGTTCTTATGACGGCCTATGCCGTAAGAGGTCTTGACATAAATACATCTTATACAATTTACAACCTGTTAAATGAACAGAAGGAAAAGGGAATTGCCGTAATTTATGTGGGCGAGGATCTTGATGTACTTCTTGAACTGTGTGACAGAGTGCTTGTTCTTTGCGGCGGTACGGTCAGCGGTATTGTTGACGCCCGTACAGCCACCAAGGAGCAGGTTGGTCTTCTGATGACAAAGAAAAACACGGAGGGAGGGAATACAAATGGCTGAGCATAAGCAAATAAAAGAACCTTTTATAAGAATTGCCAAGCGTGATGCACTGCCTTTCCAAAAGGCGGTAATTGTTCGCTTGATTGCACTTTTCCTTTCTCTTATAGTAAGTGCGGGGGTAATCTATCTTATTGTGAAAATGAATCCCCTTGATGTTTACAAATCAATGTTTGAAGGCGCCTTCGGAACCGAAAGAAGAATATGGATAACACTTCGTGATGTTGTTGTGCTCCTTTCCCTGGGAATTGCCCTTGCACCTGCTTTTGCAATGAAGTTCTGGAATATCGGAGCCGAAGGACAAATGCTCATGGGCGGCGTTGCAACTGCGGCGTGTATGATTTATACAAAATCACTTCCCACACCTGTGCTTTTCCTCGTTATGATTGTTGCGAGTATTGCCGCAGGTGCGCTTTGGGGCTTTATACCGGCATTTTTTAAGGCACGGTTTAAAACAAACGAAACCCTTTTTACCTTGATGATGAACTATGTTGCAATACAGATAACCAGCTACTGTGTTGCCCTTTGGGAAAATCCCTTTGGCTCAAACACTGTGGGAATAATTAACAGAACCTCCAAGTACGGCTGGTTTCCGTCAGTTTTCGGGCAGCAGTATTTTATCAATGTAGCAATAGTTATGGTGCTCACGATAGTAATGTATATATACTTAAACCGCAGTAAGCAAGGGTATGAAATTTCCGTTGTGGGAGATTCCGAAAACACCGCACGCTATGCAGGAATAAGCGTGAACAGAGTTATCATAAGAACTATGATTGTTTCAGGTGCTATAGGCGGCCTTACAGGCTTTATTGCCGTAAGCGGCGCAAGCCACACTATTTCAACAAGCACCGCAGGGGGCAGGGGCTTCACCGCAATTATTGTTGCATGGCTTGCAAAATTTAATACCTTTACAATGGTTTTAATTTCACTGCTTCTTGTTTTCCTTGAAAAGGGTGCCAATGAAATCGCTTCAAAGTATAATCTTAACGATTACGCTTCTCAGATGATAACGGGAATTATTTTGTTCTTTATCCTCGGAAGTGAATTTTTCATAAACTACAAGCTTATATTCCGCGAAAAAGCTAAAAAGGAGGCGGCGAGATGAGTGATGCGGTTATATCTCTGTTGCAGGCGGCAATAATTTTCGGTACTGTCATAATGTACGGAGCTATTGGTGAAATCATAGCCGAAAAATCCGGCAGTCTTAATCTCGGCGTGCCGGGAATAATGTATTTGGGCGGTATTGCAGGTCTTACAGGCGTGTTCTTCTACGAAAAAAGCACGGACGCACCTATTCCCATATTGTGTGTTTTAATAGCCTTGGGGTGCTGCTTTGCGGCTTCGGTTTTTGGGGGCTTAATATACAGCTTTCTCACGATTACCCTTCGTGCCAATCAGAATGTAACGGGGCTTACCCTTACAATTTTCGGCAGCGGTGTGGCAAACTTCTTCGGCGGCTCTCTCAACAAGCTGGCAGGTGGTATCGGGCAAATTTCCGTAAAGACTACAAGTGCCGCTTTCAGAAAATCAATTCCCTTTCTTTCGGGAATGGGCTCCATCGGCAAAATATTTTTCTCATACGGATTCATGGTTTATGCCGCAATAATAGTGGCAATTCTTGCAAGTATTTACCTTAACAGAACACGCAGCGGTCTTAACCTTCGTGCCGTTGGTGAGAACCCTGCAACGGCTGATGCTGCAGGAATAAATGTAATTTTCTACAAGTATATGGCAACCTGTATCGGCGCAGGTATATCGGGCTTTGGTGGGCTGTTTTATGTAATGGACTACACAAAGGGCACATGGGCAAATGACGGCACCATTGAAACTCTCGGCTGGCTTGCCCTTGCGCTTGTTATCTTCGCACTGTGGCGTCCGTTAAATGTTGTTTGGGGGTCAATCCTTTTCGGCGTACTCTACTGGATATATTTCTATATTTCAGGGCTTACAAGAAGCTCCCAGGAGCTTTGCAAGCTTACGCCGTATCTTGTAACGATTATTGTTCTTATTATTACAAGTATTCGCAGTAAGAGGGAAAGCCAACCTCCTGCAAGCTTGGGACTGGCTTATTTCAGAGAAGAACGATAAATGCTTTGTGCGGCAACTCAACGGTGTTGTTTTGCCGCATTTTTAATATAACTGAATATTTCCCTTGAAATTAACGGAAATTCATATTATAATGTAAATAAATATATTCGAAATGAGGAATGTTAAAGTGAATTATTTTGACGAGTTGCAAAATTATGATAATGAGGTTTATACTTCTTGTATGCGTGAACTGGGTCGCCAGCAGCATAATATTGAGCTTATTGCTTCCGAAAATATTGTATCTAAGGCTGTTTTGCTTGCGGCAGGCAGTGTGCTTACAAATAAGTATGCAGAAGGCTATAGCGGCAAGCGTTATTACGGTGGATGCGTGTATGTGGATGAGGTTGAAACAATAGCTATTGAGCGTGCGAAAAAGCTCTTCGGCGCAGAACACGCCAATGTTCAGCCCCACAGCGGAGCAAACGCAAACCTTGCAGTGTTCTTTGCGTTCCTTCAGCCCGGAGATACCGTTATGGGAATGAATCTTGCTCACGGCGGACATCTTTCTCATGGCTCTCCCGTTAATATAAGCGGAAAATATTTCAACATTGTTCCTTACGGCGTTGATGATAATACAGGCTTGATTGATTATGACAAAATGCGTGAAATTGCCCTTGAGTGCAAGCCAAAGCTTATTGTTGCCGGCGCAAGTGCATATTCAAGAACTATTGATTTTGCTCGCTTCCGTGCCGTTGCCGATGAGGTAGGGGCAATACTCATGGTTGACATGGCGCATATTGCAGGTCTTGTTGCGGCAGGGCTTCATCCAAACCCCGTTGAATATGCAGATGTTGTTACCACAACAACACATAAAACACTCCGTGGCCCACGCGGCGGTCTTATCCTCTGCAAAGAGCAATATGCAAAGCAGATTGATAAGGCAATATTTCCGGGAACACAGGGCGGTCCTTTAATGCATATTATTGCGGCAAAGGCAGTTGCACTTGGTGAAGCTCTTACAGATGATTTCAAGCTCTATCAGCAGCAGATTGCCAAGAACGCAAAGGTTCTTTGCCAATATCTCAAGGAGGCAGGCTTTGATATAGTATCGGGCGATACCGATAATCATCTTATGCTTATTGACCTTCGTCCCTTCGGGCTTACCGGCAAGGAATTTGAACACCGCCTTGATGATGTTCATATTACGGCAAATAAAAATGCAATCCCCAATGACCCTCAAAGTCCGTTTATTACAAGCGGTATCAGAGTGGGCACTCCTGCCGTTACAAGCAGAGGCTTCAAAGAACCTGAAATGAAGCTTATTGCAGATTGGCTTAAGCTTGCCGCAACTGATTTTGAAGCCAACAAGGATAAAATCACAAAAGAAGTTGTAGCTCTTTGTGAAAAATATCCTATTTATTAAGATGAATTTTGGCATGGTTCATATTTATACCGGTGACGGGAAAGGAAAAACAACGGCGGCGGTGGGTTTGTGCTACAGGTGTGCCGGCCAAGGGGGCAAGGTGCTGATGACCTCGTTTCTGAAGGACTTTGACAGTGGCGAATATATAACTAAAAAACCTTCATTTGATATTTTTGTGAAAAATGCGTTCAGCGGGTTTTTTAACGAGCTTTCGGAAGAAGAAAAAGAGGCGGCGTCAAAAAATGCAGAGGAGCAGCTTGGTGAGGTTTTTCATAAGGCAGTTTTCGAGGATTATGACCTTTTGGTTCTTGATGAGGTTTTGTTTGCCGCTTCTGTTGGGTGTATAGATATAAATTATTTAAAAAAGATAATTTTATCAAAGCCAAAAAAGCTTGAGCTTGTTCTGACAGGAAGAAATTGCCCCGAACAGCTTTTTGACCTTGCCGATTATATAAGTGTTATAAATTGTGTGAAGCACCCATACGAAAAAGGGTGCGGTTCGCGGATAGGAATAGAAAAATAAAAGAAGAATGCTTTGTTCTTTTTCGGGCAAAATACCCAAAAAGGGGTATCGGAGAAAAAGTAATGAGGCATTCTTTTTATTATATTATAGCATTTGTAATAGGTGCGGTGGGCTATTGCCTTATAGAAGTTTTATGGCGGGGATATACCCATATAAGCATGGCGTTTATAGGGGGACTGTGCTTTCTTTTGATAAATATAATAGGCAGGCGTTTTTCCCATCATTCCGTTTTTCTAAGGGCGGTGCTTTGCTGTGCCGCAATTACGGGAGTTGAATTTGTTTCGGGATTTTTCCTGAACATTGTGTACGGCTTGGAGGTGTGGAATTATCACACACTCCCATTTAATCTTCTTGGGCAAATTTGCCCCCTATATTCTTTTTTGTGGTTTGTTTTAAGCTTTGTATGCCTGATATTTATTGATAGGAAATTCAAAAAAAGATAAAATGGCAAATTCCAAAGTGAAACATTAAAAAAATGTGGTTTATCAGCACTTTTTTCTAAAAATGTATTGACAAACCACTTTGTTTTTGCTATACTTTTAAAGTCGCAAGTGCGGGTGTAGTTCATTGGTAGAACACCAGCCTTCCAAGCTGGATAGGTGGGTTCGATTCCCATCACCCGCTCCATTTTGTGCCTGTAGCTCAGTTGGATAGAGCAACTGCCTTCTAAGCAGTAGGTCCTGGGTTCGAATCCCCGCAGGCACGCCATATGGTGGGTATAGCTCAGTTGGATAGAGCGCTAGATTGTGGCTCTAGAGGCCCAGGGTTCGAATCCCTGTATCC
>JAXJXW010000106.1:0-4825 GCA_036307325.1 Clostridia bacterium | reverse complement strand
TCCCGAAAGTGAGCAGGCGCGGGGGGAAACCCCCCACACCCTTTTGTTTTTCCTTACTTTCTCAAGCCGAGCTTAGCTACAATATCACGGTAACGGTTGATGTCTACCTTCATGAGATAGTTAAGCAGACCACGACGCTGACCAACCATCTTGAGAAGACCGCGTCTTGAATGGTGATCCTTCTTAAATTCCTTAAGATGCTCGTTAAGGTGATTGATTCTCTCTGTGAGAATAGCAATCTGAACCTCGGGAGAGCCTGTGTCTGTTTCATGAAGCCTGTAGCTTTCAATGATACTTTGCTTTTGTTCTTTTAACATAAAACATCCTCCAATAAAGTATATTTACGGCAAAACCTCCTCATACCCAAGCGCAGGGTCGGAGAAACCGCTGCCCATAGCTACGGGATAATATGCCACTTAGCATATTAACACAGTTTAAATGCTTTGTCAACTATTTTATTTTTTCACTTTGTTAACGGGAGTTTGCTTTTCGCTTATGGCAATAAGCTCATAGCCTTCCCCTGTGAGATATGCCAGCACATCATCAAGCATTCGTGCGGTGCTCTTTCTGTCATGGAACAAAATTATGGGGGAGGAGCTGCACTGCGAAATTCCCCGCCGCATATTTGAAAGCACCTTTTCGGGAACTATTTTCCCCACGGAATCACGGGGGTCCACATTCCAATCCCATATTTTATAGCCTGCGTCTTCAAGATTTTCCGCCTGCTGAGAGGTAAGCCGATATGACGAACCGTAAGGCACCCTTACAAGGCATGACCTTTTCCCCGTGAGAGCTTCAAGGGCTTTGTTTGTTTTTTCCATTTCTTCAAGCACAGATGTGGGCGACTTATAAATGCTTTCCCCGTGAGACAGCCCGTGAAGCCCGATTGCATGATTACTGTTTAAAATCTTCTTTATGTAATCGGGATACATCACTATTCTTTCCTCCAGCACAAAAAAGGTAGCCTTTGCACCGTACTTGTCAAGGGTGTCAACAATGTCGGGGGTGTTGAGCGTGGGGCCGTCATCAAATGTAATATATGCTACCTTTTCACTTTTACGCCTATCGGCCTGTGTAAGAGTTGCCACCCCTGCCGTCAGAATCAAAACGGCACAGAAAACAGCGGCAAGAGCCTTTTTATTTTTCAATAATATCACCTTCTCTTACCATTGTATTATCTGCGCCGCTTCTTTATGCTTCTATGGAAATTGCGTGGGAAATTGACGGGATGCTTTCGCCCTGCATTGTCATTGTGGGGCTCATAAGTGCGCCCGTTGCCGCCAACAGCACCCTTTTAAGCTCGCCCTTCTGCATTTTGGGAAGTACATATCCGCAAAGAATACTTGCCGCACAACCGCAGCCACTTCCCCCCGAATGGGTGTCCTGCTTGTTTTTATCAAACATCATTGCGCCGCAATCGTTATAGTTTCCCTCAAACTTTATTCTGTCCATGGCGCAAAGCTCCTCCGCAATGCCCTTGCCGGTAAGCCCCAGGTCTCCCGAAAGGATAAGGTCATAGTAATCCGTAGTACGCCCCGTTGCGTCAAGATGCTTTTTTATGGTATCGGCAAAAGCAGGTGCCATTGCCGCACCCATATTATTTGCATCTTTTACGCCCATATCTATAATTCTGCCCACGGTTACGCTTTCAATATACGGCGGTGCGGCGTTTTTTCCAAGGACAACTGCTCCGCTTCCCGTAACGGTCCACTGGGCGGTGGGTGTTCTCTGCCCGCCGTATTCAAGGGGAGTTCTGAACTGCTTTTCCGCACTGCAGAAGTGACTGCCCGTGGCACACATAACATACTGCGCCGCACCGCAGCCTGTTATGATTGAGCCAAGTGCCAGGGATTCTGCCATGGTTGAGCAAGCACCGAATATGCCGAAAAAGGGGATTTGCGTTGCCCTTACCGCATATCCTGACGAGGTGCATTGATTAAGAAGGTCGCCTGCGATTACAAAGTCAATGTCACATTCCTTCAGCCCGCCCTTTTGAAGAGCAAGGCCTGTGCTTTGCTTTAAAAAGCCGCATTCAGCCTGTTCCCAACTTTTTTCACCGTTATATGCATCGGTTTCAATCTTATCAAAATATTTCCCCATGGGGCCTTCGCCCTCTTTTTTGCCCACAACGGTTGCATATGACACAATCGAGGGCTTATTCTCAAAAACAATCGTTCCGTTTCCGATGTTTCTCATAAGCGCTTGTCCTTTCATTATTTAATAAACCAATATATCAGTCCTGCAATTATTGATGATGTTCCTCCGTAAACAATTACAGGCCCTGCAACAACGAACATCTGACTTGCCGTTCCCGTAACGAAGCCCTCTGTTTTAAATTCCATGGCAGGGGAAACAACGGCGTTTGAAAAGCCCGTTATAGGCACAAGAGTGCCCGCACCTGCAAATTTTGCAATTTCGTCAAACACATTCAGTGCCGTGAGAATGGCGGCAATTAAAATAAGGCTGATGCTTGTTGCCGTGCCTGACAAATCCTTGTCAAGCCCCATTGAGGTATAAAAATTTTTGAAGAGCTGACCTATGCAGCATATAAAACCTCCCACAAAAAACGCCTTCACCGTATCTGCGAAAACAGGTGACGGGGGACTGTGGCGTTTTACCATTTGCGCATACTGCTTTTTTGAAATGTTAGTCATGAGAAATCCTCCGTTATATAAAAGTTGCCGCACTGCTTGCCGTGCCAAAGTCGGTTTTGGCAATGAAGTTTAAAATACACAAGGATAAAAACACCAGTGCTATTACTATTATTTTGTATTTTTTATTCATTTATATTCCCTCTTTCCATAATGTATTTTTCCCGTAACAAAAAAGAAACTCTCCCAAAAAGGAAAGTTTCTTTATGTAATTTTATTTATTTTTTAAATTTTTTTCCAATGAAGGGTAAGTGGGAAAGCTCCTCCGTGGTAAACACCCCTGTTTTATATATAAGCAAAAGGTAAACCGCCGCGGCAAATGCAATGGAAACAAGGGTTGCAACGGCATTGGGGAATGCACCCAGCAAAAGATAAACCGCCCTTGCCGCCACGCCCATTATTGCCGCACAGGCAAGGGGCTTCAGCACACAGCGCCCCAATGAAAGATTTATCTTTATATTTTTTCTTAAAACGCCGAAGCTTACCAAAAATGCTATTGCCTGACACGCCACAGAGCCAATAGGCGCACCGTAAATATTTATTTGGGGAATGGGAATAAGCACAAGGTTAAGCACAAGCTTTACCACACCCCCTGCAAGCACGCTGAGCGCAGGAACGAAAATTTTGCCCATGCCCTGAAGAGAGCCATACGCCGTCTGGCTCATGGCAGAGAAAAGCACAGAGGGCGCAACCATGGCAAATATTAACGCCCCGTCACTTGCGGCAGGATAAATCGTTCTTAAAATAGGCGCTGCAAGTACTGCATATCCCACTGCACAGGGAAGCGCAACTATAAGGGAGATTAAAAGAGAAAGAGAAACCTTTTCCTCTGCCGTTTTCATATCTCCCACGGCAAACGCCGCCGCAACAGTAGGCACCAGAACAGTTGAAAATGCCGTATTAAGCGCAAGAGGAAGGTTTATCAAAACATCGGTTTTGCTTAAAATGCCACTCAGGCGAACTGCCTCTTCGGCAAGCAGGGCTTCACTTGCAAACTGCGATGCAAGAGCAGTTTTTACACCACGCACCACGGTTACTATATCAACAACTCTGTTGAGCGATGCCACAATACTGCCTAAGGAAATGGGAATGGAAACAAGGAGTATCATTTTTGCAATTGAAAGTGAGTTGCCCTTTATCTTTACGGCAGGCGCACTTTTAAGCCGTTCCTTAATTTCCTTTTTATGCATTCCGTAAAATCCGAAAAGGTACAGGCAGCTTAAAAAGGTTGACACCGTTGTGGCAAGGGTTGCCCCTGCCGCCATGTATTCCGCACGGCTGCCTGCCATTAAAAGCACAATCATAATGGTTATTGTGCTTTTCAAAAACTGTTCAAGCACCTGGCTTGTATTTGTTGCCTTCATGTTCTGCTGACCTGCAAAAAAGCCCCGAATTACGCTTGATATGGAAACAAAAAGTATTGAGGGAGCAAGCACACGGATTGTATATTTTGCAAGAGGCGTATCAAATATAACCGTTGCAATAAAATCCGCACCGCAAAACATTACCACGGAAAAGACAAGCCCTACCACAAAAAACAGCTTAAGGGCTGTTTTTAAAATTTTCATTGCCCCGCCGAAATCATCAAGGGCAATTCTCTCGGCAACCAGCTTTGAAATGGCATTGGGTATGCCGATTGAGCTTATTGCCAGAAGCAGTGTGTATATCTGAAATCCGTAATTATAATAACCGTTGCCAATATCGCCGAAGCCATCCACATTTGTTATTATCATGCGGTATGCCAGCCCAAGAAGCTTAACTGCCATCTGTGCAAATATTATGGTAAGCACATTCATTAAAAATGAAGGCTTTTTCCTTTCAACAGTCATTTCTGCACCTCTCAGTTTTCTTTATAAACTGCCCGTTCACCGCCAATAAGCTTGGGACGGGTTCTGGCACATACAATGGGGGCGCAGCCTATTTTTTTAACGCCTACACGAAGGGGAACGCAAACCTCTCTCAAATGCATACCAATAAGAGTGGAGCCAATATCTATCCCTGCGTGCGCTCTTATTTTCTCCACAAGGACAGGGTCGTCAAACGCCCTGTACGCATTTGTTGCAAACGAGCCGCCCGCCTTTGGCTGAGGAACGGCGTTTACCTCTTCAAGATTATATTTTTCCATGCATTCGCGCTCAATCACAATGGCACGGTTCAAATGCTCACAGCACTGA
>JAXJXW010000105.1:0-11425 GCA_036307325.1 Clostridia bacterium | reverse complement strand
CATATATGGTGCTTTCACCGGAGCATCCCTTTGTTGAAAAGCATATGGATTTGTTTGAGAATGCATCTGAGGTAAAGGCATATCGTGAAAGTGCCGCAAGAAAAAGCGACTTTGAAAGAACAGAGCTTGTTAAGGAAAAAACAGGCGCACCCCTTAAGGGTGTTATGGCAATAAATCCCGTAAATAACAAAGAAATCCCCGTTTGGATTTCCGACTATGTACTTATGACCTACGGCACAGGGGCAATTATGGCAGTTCCCGCCCATGATGAGCGTGACTGGGATTTTGCAAAGAAGTTTAATCTTCCCATAATCAAGGTTGTGGATTGTGATGTTGATGTTAACGAGCAGGCGTTTACCGATGTCCAGACGGGAGTTATGGTAAATTCCGATGAATTGAACGGGCTTTCCTGCAAGGAAGCCATTTCAAAGATGGTTGAAAAGCTTGAAAAAGAAGGCAAAGGTCACAGCAAGGTAAATTACAAGCTTCGTGACTGGGTGTTCAGCCGCCAGAGATATTGGGGAGAGCCAATTCCTCTTATTTGGTGTGATAAGTGCGGTTGGGTTCCCGTTGACGAAAAGGAGCTTCCCCTCAGACTTCCCAATGTGGATAAGTATGAGCTTACAGATGATGGTGAATCTCCCATTGCAAAAATGACAGATTGGGTAAATACCACTTGCCCCAAGTGCGGTGCAAGCGCAAAGCGTGAAACGGACACAATGCCCCAGTGGGCAGGAAGCAGCTGGTATTTCCTGAGATATATAGACCCTAAAAATACAGAGGCACTTGCCTCTGGTGAGGAGCTTCAATACTGGCTTCCCGTTGATTGGTACAACGGCGGTATGGAGCATACAACGCTTCACCTTTTGTATTCACGCTTCTGGCACAAGTTCCTTTATGATATAGGAGTGGTTCCCACAAAGGAGCCATATGCAAAGAGAACAAGCCATGGCATGATTCTTGGTGAGAACAATGAAAAAATGAGTAAGAGCCGCGGCAATGTTATCAATCCCGATGATATTGTTAACGAGTTCGGCGCAGATACCTTCAGAACATATGAAATGTTTATCGGTGCGTTTGACCAAGCAACACCGTGGTCAATGAACGGGGTAAAGGGCTGCTATAAGTTTATGGAGCGTGTCTGGGCTATGCAGAATATGCTTACAGACGAAAAAAGCTCTCCAGAAATGGAAAAGCTTATGCACAAAACAATAAAGAAGGTAACGGGCGATATTGAAAAAATGAAGTTTAACACCGCTATTGCCGCACTTATGACCTATGTGAATGAGGTTTATAAGGTAGGCAAGGTAAGCAGGGAGGATTTTGGAAAATTCCTTATTCTTCTCAATCCCACTGCACCTCATATAACCGAGGAAATGTGGGTAATCTGCGGATTTGACGGTGTGCTCTCCGACCATAGCTGGCCTTCATATGATGAAGAAAAAACTATTGACAACGAAGTGGAAATAGTTGTGCAGCTTAACGGTCGTGTTAAAATGAAAATGGTGGTAAGTGCAGAGCTTGAAAAAGATGCGCTTTCAGAAGCAGTGCTTGAAAATGACGATGTAAAAGCCCTTATTGACGGAAAAAGTGTTGTAAAGGTTATTGCAGTTAAAGGCAAGCTTGTGAATATTGTGGTTAAATAAGACAATTATTAGGCGAAATGGGTGATTATGATGAATTATAAAAGTACACGGGACAGCAGTATTAGTGTAAAAAGTTCGGAAGCTATTGTGAAGGGCTTGTCCTCAGACGGGGGACTTTTCATTCCCGAAAGCATTCCCACCATATCCGAGGCAGCTATTAAATATATGGCACCTATGACATATAAGGAAAGGGCAAAGGAAATTCTTGGCAGATTTCTTACGGATTTTACTGAAGAAGAATTGGAAAAATGCATCAATGCGGCTTATACAAAGGAAAAATTTGAAACAAATTCAATTGCGCCTGTTTATAAGCTTAACGAGTCTCAGTATATTCTTGAACTGTGGCACGGTCCAACCTGTGCGTTTAAGGATATGGCACTTCAGATACTTCCCCATCTTCTGACAACCTCTTCAAAGAAGCTTGGGCTTGACCGTGAAACGGTTATCCTTGTTGCAACAAGCGGTGATACGGGTAAGGCGGCACTTGAGGGCTTCCGTGATGTTGACGGAACAAAAATAATAGTATTTTTCCCTGATGAGGGTGTAAGCAGTATTCAGCGTCTTCAGATGTGCACACAAGAGGGTAAAAATGTATTTGTAAGTGCCGTAAACGGAAACTTTGACGATGCACAAAATGGCGTTAAGGCAATTTTTACAGATACGGAATTTGAAAAAGAGCTTTTTGAAAAGAACAAGGCTTTAAGCTCCGCAAACTCCATTAACTGGGGCAGACTTGTTCCGCAGATTGTCTACTATTTCTCATCCTACTGCGATATGCTTAAGGCAGAAGAAATACAGCCCGGGGAAGAGGTAAATGTGTGCGTGCCCACGGGTAACTTCGGAAATATTCTTGCGGCGTATTACGCAAAGAAAATGGGGCTTCCCATAAAGACGCTTATCTGTGCATCAAATAAGAACAATGTTCTTACTGACTTTATCCGTACAGGTACTTACGATAAGAACCGTGAATTCTATGTAACCACATCTCCTTCAATGGATATACTTATTTCATCAAACCTTGAAAGACTTTTGTATATTGTATCAGGGGAAGAAACGGAAACCGTAAAGGAATACATGCATCTTCTCAAGGAGTATGGCAGATACAGTGTTTCGCCTGAAATTAAAGAGAAAATAACAAAGAATTTCTACGGCGGATGTGCAGATGATGAAAAGTGTGCGGAAACAATTAAGGAAACATACGAAAAGTTTGGCTATGTAACAGATACGCATACAGCTGTTGCGGTGAGCGTGCATAACGACTATGTAAAGGAAACGGGCGATACCACAAAAACGATTATTGCTTCAACGGCAAGCCCCTTTAAATTTAACGGAGATGTGCTTTATGCCCTTGAGGGCGATGATGCGCTCAATGACCTTGATGAATTCAGATTACTCCAGCGCCTTTCTGAAAAATATGACCTTAGAACGCCTGAATCACTCAAAGCACTTGAAGAAAAAGAGGTTCGCTTTGAAACGGTTTGCAATAAAAACCAGATGAAGGCAGTTATAACTGAATTTCTTTCCTGACAAATTATATAAAAAAAGGGCTGCGGCAAAACAATTTAAAAAATCATTTTGCTGCAGCTCCTTTTAATTGACTGCCGCTTTATTTGCAGCAATCATGCTTGTTGTAGGTTTCACAATCTGTTTCGGCCTTGGTGTTTGCACCTCTTCCGCCCACAGTTATGCTGCCTGCAACACATTCGTTGTTCTCTGTATGGTGGATACATGAAGTAACAACGCAGTGAACCCCGCTGATGGGTTTTCCGTTACCGGAGTTTGACATTTAATATCACCTCTTATTAAATGATGTAAACATAATTGAAAGCTCAATCACATTTACAATATTATAATGTGCAGTAAATAAAATTTTATACGGAGAAATAAAATGGCAATTTTTGCATTAAGTGATCTTCATTTACCCCTGGGAATAAACAAGCCTATGGATGTTTTCGGGTACAGATGGGATAACTATGTTGAAAAAATTGAATATGAGTGGAAAAATTGTGTTTCCCATGAGGATTTTGTAATTATAAACGGAGATTTTAGCTGGGCAACATATCTTGAGGAAGCCGTGAAGGATTTTTTGTTTATAGAATCCCTGCCGGGAACAAAGCTTTTGTCAAAAGGCAATCATGACTATTGGTGGGAAACGCTGACCAAAATGAATGATTTTACAAATGCACACGCAATAACAAGTGTGCGCTTTATGCAAAACAATGCTTTTTTGTGCGGTGACACGGCGGTTTGCGGCGCAAAGGGGTGGATTTCTCCCTCTGACAAAAATTTTAAAACTGCCGATATGAAAATATACAACCGTGAATTAGCACGGCTGGAAACCTCCGTGAAGGAGGCACTTAAGCTGTCGGACAAGGTTGTTGCCGCACTTCATTTCCCACCTGATGAAGCATTTTCACGGGTTTTGGAAAACTATGGCGTCACCGCCTGTGTTTACGGGCATTTACACGGAAAAAGGGCAGAGGATTACAAAAATATTTACGAAAACTGTTACCTTGTTTCGGCAGATTTTTTAAAATTTAAGCCCCTTAGGATAGTTTGATTTAAAGGATATTTATTTTTGTTTAATTTTAGTGACAAATTATGTTAAAAAAAGCTTGCAAAAAGCTTCAGTATATGATATAAATATATTTTGATGTGGGTGTTTTATTATGCCCGGAACAATAGGAGGAAACAAGTATGAAGGTTTTAAAAGTAGAGCAGCGTGAAGATAAGAGAATGTATCTCGAAATTGAAATTGAAAGCGCTGAATTTGAAGCCGCAATGGAGAAAAGCTACAGAAAGAATGTTAAGCAAATTAACATTCCCGGCTTTAGAAAGGGTCACGCACCCAGAAAAATTATTGAAAAATATTACACAGAAGCAATTTTCTATGATGACGCTATAAACTTTGCTTGCCCTGATGCATATGATAAAGCTGTACAGGAAAGCAATATTGATCCCGTTGATATGCCGGAGATTGACATTGTTAAGCTTGAAAAGGGTGAAAACTTTGTTTTCAGCGCCCTTGTAACTGTTCGCCCCGAAGTAACATTGGGTGAATATAAGGGTATAACTGCCGAAAAGAATGTCAATACTGTAACGGATGAAGAGGTTGACGCTGAAATTAAGAGAATGCAGGAAAATGCTGCAAGAGTGTCTACGGTTACAGAAGGCGAAGCTGCAATGGGTGACAAGGTTGATTTGGACTTTGAAGGCTTTGTTGACGAAACTGCATTTGAAGGCGGCAAGGGTGAGCATTACAGCTTAGTTCTTGGAAGCAATAGCTTTATTCCCGGTTTTGAAGAGCAGATTGCAGGAAAGACAATCGGAGAGGATTTTGATGTGAATGTAACCTTCCCCGAAGATTATCATGCAGAAGAGCTTAAGGGCAAAAGCGCAGTATTTAAGTGTAAGGTAAACAGTGTTGAAAAAAAGGAGCTTCCTGCTCTTGATGATGAATTTGCTAAGGATGTAAGCGAATTTGATACTCTTGATGCCCTTAAGGCAGATTCTAAGGCAAAGCTTGAAAAGTCTAAGGAGGAGCAGGCTCAGCGTATGTTTGAGGATGCAGTTATTGACACTGCAGTTGAAAATGCAACGGTTGATATTCCTCAGTGTATGGTTGACCGCCAGATTGACAATCAGATTCAGGATATTTCATACCGTTTGCAGAGCCAGGGAATGCCTCTTGAGCAGTACCTTCAGTTCACAGGTATGACAATGGAATCTCTCCGTGAGCAGCTTAAGGAAACTGCACAGAAGGCAGTTAAGACTCAGCTTGTGCTTGCCGAAATCGCAAAGGCTGAAAAGGTTGAGGTTACAGATGAAGACCTTGAAAACGAATATAAGAAGATGGCAGACATGTACGGCATGGAGGTTGACAAGGTAAGAGAGCTTATGGGTCAGAATGCAGAAGCTCTTAAGCTTGATTTGGTAAGCCAAAAGACTGTTGACCTTGTTGTAGCAAATGCTAAGGCAGGGAAGAGCAAGAAAACAACCAATAAGGCAGCTGCAAAAAAGGATGACGAGGCAGAGGAAAAGAAGCCTGTGAAGAAAACCACAGCAAAGAAAACAACTGCAAAGAAAGCCGAAGCAGGAGAAGAAAAGAAGCCTGCGGCTAAGAAAACAACAAAGAAAACTGCAGCAAAGAAGACCGAAGAATAATATCGGATTTACTTAAAAAATTGTATAAGGGGGATTTAAAGTGAGCTTGGTTCCGTATGTAATTGAACAGACAGGTCAGGGAGAAAGGTCATATGACATTTTTTCGCGCCTTCTGAAGGACAGAATTATATTTTTTGGTGAAGAAGTAAATGACGCAACGGCAAGCATCATTGTTGCACAAATGCTGTTCCTCGAAAGCGAAGATCCCGATAAGGATATTATGCTTTATATCAATAGCCCCGGTGGAAGCATAACTGCCGGAATGGCAATTTATGACACCATGAATTATATAAAGTGCGATGTTTCTACAATCTGTGTCGGTATGGCGGCAAGTATGGGTGCATTCCTTCTTTCAGCCGGCGCAAAGGGTAAGCGTTTTGCCCTCCCAAACAGTGAAATCATGATACATCAGCCTCTCGGCGGTATGCAGGGTCAGGCAACTGATATTAAAATCCATGCAGACAGAATTATCCGTATGAAAGAGAAGCTTAATACAATTCTCAGTGAGAATACGGGCAGGCCTATAGAGGAAATCATGCGTGACACGGAAAGAGATAACTTTATGTCAGCCCAGCAGGCGCTTGATTATGGTCTTATTGATAAAATCATAACAGCAAGATAAAGTAGCAGAAGAGGTCGCAAAAGTTACAGCGGCCTCTTTATAAGTTTTAGTATAAATTGAGAGGATTGATTTATTTTGCCGAAAAAAGACGATATGAATATAAGATGCTCCTTTTGCGGAAAAGGTCAGGATGAGGTTAACCGCCTTGTGGCAGGACCGGGCGTTTATATTTGTGACGAATGCATTGAAGTATGCTTTGAAATACTTGACGGTGAATATGACGAATTTAATGCAAATTCAGAGCCTGCTCCGAAAAAACCGGAAAAGACGCCCACTCCCAGGGAAATAAAGGCAGTGCTGGATGAATATGTTATCGGTCAGGATGCGGCGAAGAAAAGTCTTGCTGTAGCGGTATATAATCACTATAAAAGAATAAACTCCAAGGTGGAAACCGATGGAATTGAGCTTCAGAAGAGCAATATTCTTATGATTGGACCCACAGGAAGCGGAAAAACCCTTCTTGCACAAACTCTTGCAAAAGTGCTTCAGGTTCCCTTTGCCATAGCTGACGCAACAAGCCTGACAGAGGCAGGCTATGTGGGTGAAGATGTGGAAAACATTTTGCTTAAGCTTATACAAGCTGCCGATTATGACATGAAAAAGGCAGAGCGTGGCATTATCTATATTGATGAAATTGATAAGATAACAAAGAAAAGCGAGAATGTTTCAATAACTCGTGATGTAAGCGGTGAAGGTGTTCAGCAGGCGCTGCTTAAAATTCTTGAAGGAACGGTTGCATCTGTTCCTCCCCAGGGTGGAAGAAAGCATCCCCACCAGGAGTTTTATCAGCTTGACACAACAAATATTTTGTTTATCTGCGGCGGAGCGTTTGCAGGGCTTGATAAAATAATTGAAAAAAGAATAGGCAAGCAGGGCGTTGGCTTTGGTGCTGAAGTAAAAAGCAAGGTTAAGCGTGATGTAGGCGAAAGCTTTTCTCATGTAGAGCCTCAGGATTTGCTGAAATTCGGGCTTATTCCTGAGCTTGTGGGTCGTGTGCCTGTTGTTGTGTCTCTTGACTCTCTTGATGAAAATGCCTTAAAGCAAATTCTTACTCAGCCTAAAAACGCTCTTGTAAAGCAGTATAAAAAGCTTTTTGAAATGGACGGCGTTGAGCTGGAGATAACTGAAGACGCACTGGATTATATAGCTAAAAAAGCCATAGAGAGAGATACGGGCGCAAGAGGTCTGCGGGCAATAGTGGAAAAAACGCTTTCTGACGCAATGTTTGAAATTCCGTCTGATAAGGGTATTTCAAGGGCTGTGTTTACAAAAGAAACTTTTGAGGGGGCTAGTCCGAAACTGGAACGAAAAGGTGAACAGTCGGCTTAAAAAATGACTTATAAAACTACCAGAAGATGTTGTTACATGGGTTACATTACCCAGGCGGTGGTAATCAATTTTGCACCGCTTCTCTTTGTTATGTTCAACCGTGAATTTAATATCAGCTATAGTGCCATAGGTGCACTTTTATCGGTTAATTTTGCAGTTCAGATTACCGTTGACCTGCTTTCCGTATTCTTTGTAGATAAGCTTGGTTACAGAAGGTCAGCGGTGATTTCACAATTTCTTTGTGCGGCAGGGTTTCTGCTTTTTCCTTTTTTAACATACTCTCTTCCAAGTGCGTATGCAGGAATATTTATTTCCACCGTTATTTATTCGGTGGGAGCAGGGATAATAGAAATTGTTATAAATCCAATTGTTGCATCAACCCCACGGGAGAGTGAAAGCAGCTCAGGAGCGCTTATATTTCTTCACTCGTTTTACTGCTGGGGGCAGCTTTTGGTTGTTCTTTTAACCTCAGTGGCAATATTTTTGTTTTCCGATGCTTCATGGGGATATATAAGCGTTTTTTGGGGTATGCTTCCCCTTATAAACGGTTTCTTATTTACAAAAACGCCTATTGTGCCTCTGCCTCCTGAGGAAAAGCGGGAAAGAATAGGCGGCTTGTGTACTGACCCCACCTTTATTATTTTGCTCGCTATGATGATTTGTGCAGGGGGAAGCGAGATTGCCATGTCCCAGTGGGCATCAACCTTTGCACAAACGGCGCTGGGCGTTGATAAAATAATCGGTGACTTGTTAGGCCCGTGCCTGTTTGCACTGTTTATGGGCATTGGGCGGACAATACACGGCGTTTTCGGTGCAAGGCTTAACATAACACGCCACTTATATATAAATGCCGTGTTGTGTATAGTATGTTATTTAGTTGCGGCACTTTCCAGAAATTCCTATTTTGCACTGGCAGGCTGTGCAGTGTGCGGATATGCCATAAGCATTATGTGGCCCTCCATTGTTGAGATTGCGGCACAAAAATTCCCCGACGGCAGCGGCGCAATGTATGGCGCAGTTGCAATATTCGGCGATGTGGGGTGCAGTGCCGGTGCATTCTTTACGGGGCTTATAGCTTCTATGTCCGTTTGGGGAGAGTATGGATTTAAAGTAGGTCTTGGAACAAATATCATATATCCCATTGCTTTTATAGTTTTACTTACCGTTCTGCAAAGAAAAATGCACAGACCGCTATGAGCAATGTAATATTTGATTTTTCCCAAAAAAGAGCAGCAGCAAAATGCTTTGGCATTTTGCTGCTGCTCTTTTTATTTATGATAGAAATTAAAGTAATGACATATAAAGCTCTTTGATTTCCGCAACAGATGTTTCACGTGGGTTACCGGGGCGGCATGCGTCGTCATAAGCAGACTGAGCAAGGAAATCAACATCCTCAGGTTTAACAATATCCTTTAAATCTGAAGGAATACCAACATCTGCCGAAAGCTTTTTAACGGCTTCAATGGCAGCTTTTCTTGCTTCTTCAAGGCTCATGCTGTCAACATCCTTTACGCCCATTGCTTTGGCAATATTGCGGTATTTCTCTCCGGTTGCAGGAGCATTGTATTCCATAACTGTGGGAAGAATAATAGCATTGGCAACACCGTGGGGAGTGTCATAAACCGCACCCAGAGGATGTGCCATGGAATGTACTATTCCAAGACCTACATTTGAAAAGCCCATACCTGCAATGTACTGACCGAGAGCCATTCCTTCTCTTCCTTCGTCAGTATTTTCCACTGCACCGCGAAGATGCTTTGCAATGATTTCAATAGCCTTAAGATGGAACATATCGCTCATTTCCCAAGCGCCTAATGTAATATATCCCTCAATAGCATGGGTAAGAGCGTCCATACCTGTTGCGGCGGTTAAGCCCTTGGGCATAGAAGCCATCATATCAGGGTCAACAATGGCAACAACGGGAATGTCGTGAACATCAACACAAACCATTTTTCTGTTCTTTGCTCCGTCGGTGATAACATAGTTAATTGTAACCTCAGCCGCTGTGCCTGCCGTTGTGGGAACGGCAATTATGGGAACGCACTTGTTCTTGGTGGGTGCAACACCCTCCAAAGATACAACATCTTCAAACTCAGGGTTTGTAATAATAATTCCTATTGCCTTGGCAGTGTCCATTGAAGAACCGCCGCCAATTGCAATTATGCAGTCAGCACCCGAATCTTTAAAAGCCTTAACCCCTAACTGAACATTTTCAATTGTGGGGTTTGCTTTAATTTCTGAATAAATCTCGTAGCTGATAGATGCGCTATCAAGAAGGTCTGTTACCTTTTTTGTAACATTAAACTTAATAAGGTCAGGGTCGGAGCAAACAAAGCATTTCTTAAAGCCTCTGCCCTTAACCTCATTTGCAATTTCAGAAATTGCCCCCTTTCCGTGATAGCTTGTTTCGTTTAAAACGAATCTCATTGCCATAAAACCACTCCTTTTCATATTTTTATAGGGTTTCGGGCGTTGTAAAAATGAACTTTACAACGCCTTTTCAGAGAGTGAAAAATGTTTAGGAATCCAAACCTTTTACATCCTCATATACCTATTTTAATATATTTCTTTCCATTCTGCAATATTTTCTGCATCAAATTTGAAAGGATCTCCAAGCATAACCTCTGTACCGCCGTCAGCTGCTTCAGTAACAACCTTCTCCCCAAGGTCACCTGCTGAGAGTTTATCTCCTACAGCACCTGTGATTGAACCCTTTACAAGAGAATCCATAGTGTAACCTGCAACATAGCCTATATCAATGGGGTTCCAAAGATACATCCAGGGGCAAGTAGCGTCTTCAATGAAGGGAGCCATTTCTGAAGGAAGACCAAGACCTGTAAGCTTAACCTCTGATTTCTTATCCTGAAGAACCTTACCTGCGGCAAGCATACCAACTGTTGTGGGTGCGATTATAACCTTAACATCAGCATTCTGAAGAAGTGCCTGTGTTTCAGAGGTTGACTTTGTGGGGTCATCATCACCGTAAGCAACCTTAATTAAGGGAGTATCCTTGTACTTATCGGGGTTTTCTTCAAGCTCTTTCTTCATCCATTCAATCCAGAGGTTCTGGTTTGTAGCCGTAGATGCGGCTGAAAGAATAGCTATTCCGCCTTTGCCGTCAACCATTTCATAAGCCGCCTGAATAAGGCCTCTGCCAATCTTTTCGGGATCAGCCTGCTGAATGTGAGTTAATCTTGAATCTTTGTTTACTGAAGAGTCAAGTGAAATAACCTTAATTCCTGCATCCATAGCCTCTTTAAGTGCAGGCTGAAGTGCATCCTGGTCATTTGCCGCAACGGCAATACCTGCAACGCCCTGAGCCGTTAACTGGTTGATAATTTCTATCTGTTTTTCGGGAGTAGCCGTTTCAGGTCCTTTGTAAAGAGCTTTTGCACCAACCTCTTCACAGGCTCTTTCAAAGCCTTCATAAACCTTTTGCATGTAAGGATTCTGAACATCCTTTGCAAGGAATGCGTATGTTACGGAATCCTTCTTCGTTTCGCCGTCTGAGGCTTTTTCACCGCAACCTGCCAGCACGGAAGCTGCCATAATACCGGCAATACCCATTGCCAAAAGCTTTTTGATTTTCATAAATTCCAACTCCTTTTTTTTATTTTGCCTGACGGTGCCAATTTAAACCCGCCTTAAATGGCGAAATTTAGGT
>JAXJXW010000104.1:0-3048 GCA_036307325.1 Clostridia bacterium | reverse complement strand
GCTTACCGGATTGGCACCTAAAAAGACGCAGAACGGTGCAAATCTCTATGTAATCAGGACAAATGAAAAACCGGCTGTACTTGTTGAAACGGCATCTATAAGTAATGCATCTGATCTAAGCTATCTAATGAGTACAAGCGGTCAAAAAACTATTGCAGAAGCTATTGTTAAAGGGATAATAAAGACTCTTGGCGAAATATAAACTGGGCTGCATAAAAATGCACAGACCGCAAGAAAGAGTTGCAGCAAATGCCTAAAAAACATTTGCCGCAACTCTTTCTTTTATATTCTTTTAAATACCTTACATGCTTTTGAAGCAAGCTGGTAAAGCCTTTGATAAATCCTTGAAAACATTGCGCCGAATACTGCCCATAAAGTAAAACTTAATGAGCCCGATTTAATTTCCTTTCCGTTTCTGAAAACACTCTTTACTATGGCAATTACATTTTCGTCAGTTATGCCGTGCTCGTACAGGAATTGATGATCACCGCGAAAAATATACTCATTTTTTTTGATTTTAACCAACCGATGCAAAACAAGCTGTCCATCAGCTCTCTTGTAAAAAACAATGTCATATTTTTTTAGCTTACGGTCAGCTTTTTCAAGCAAAACCTCATCTTTACCCTGTCTTAAAAGAGGGAGCATACTTGTGCCGTAAGGCTTAAATTTAACTGTTCCTCCGCTTTTTAACTGTTCAGCCATAATGGGGAGAAGTTCATCAAAGCCTGCAGGCTTGCAAATGTTGTTCATTTTATGAATCAATCCTCCAAAATGTTTAGCTTTTTAAGCTTATCCAAAAAAGAATCAATATCCGCTTTTGCAGTCCTGCTGTCAATTTCATATTCAGCCATAAGCTTTGCCAGCAGCTCCTCCTCTGTAGCCATATCTGTCAGGCAATTCCATAAAAACGCACCCGTTTCATTCAGGGTAATCATACCGCTGAAATTCAATTCTGCACCCACGGGCACAACTATAGTTTTACCTGCCACTTCACGGAGTAAAAAACCATCTTTAACTTTCATTTTTTTCATTCCTTAAATATTTAGATTATGTTTCTGTTTTTATCAAAGCACATTATGTAATCGCATAAAATATCAACTGTATTATCAATGCCTGCCGCTGAACTGTTAATACAAAGGTGATACCCTCTGGAATCTCCCCATTTCACTGATGAATACCTGTTGTGATATGCTTTTCTTTTTTTATCGTGTTTTTTAATTTTTTCTTTCGCTTTAGCTTCGCTTAGCTTGTAAAGAGTCATTATACGATGGAGTTTTTCTTCATAATCTCCCATAATAAAAATGTGAATTGCATTTTTATTATGGCGGAAAATTTCATCAGAGCATCTTCCGACAACAACAAAAGATTCTCCTTTATCGGCCTTTGACCTGATAAATTCCGCAACTTTTTCCTGAACATTTAATTCAATGGAGTTTGAATGATTGCCTATTTTCTTATACGCCAATACATTGACAGGCTTTTCATCATATTTTTCCATGATTTCGCGGCTATATCCAATTTCTTCGCTGGAATTTTCGATAAATAACCTATCATAAAGCTTAATCCCAAGCTTTTCCGCAAGCTTTTCCGCTATAAAGTGGCCGGCGCTTCCGTATTCTCTGCCAATGGTAATAATAATCTGTTTATCCATAAAATTCCCCCCTTATATTAAATTATATCTTATAAATATATAAATCATTGAAACGGTGATAACCAAAACAGTTGCCGGAACACAGTACTTACAATATTTTCCCCAACTGATAGGATGTCCTTCTTTAGCCGCAACAGATGTACCCACAACATTTGCCGATGCACCTATGGGTGTAGCATTTCCGCCTATATCCGTACCAACAGAAAGGGTCCATGCAAGCACATGAAGATTTACTCCTCGCTGAGCTATCAAAGATATTACGGGAACCATTGTTGCCGCAAACGGAATATTATCAACAAATGCACTTGCAATAGCAGAAATCCAAAGAATAATTACAACAATAACAATTACATTGCCTCCGCTTATTGTTTCAATAAGACCTGCTACATTCTCCAGTACACCTGTTTGTTCCAGACCGCCCACAGAGACGAAAAGCCCGATAAAGAAAAGAATTGTTTTATAATCAACATGTGTAAATATGTACTTTATATCCTCTGTGCCTGAGGTGATAAGGGTGCTTACAACCGTAAGCACGGCCGCAATACACCCAATTGTTGCAACAGATAGTTCTGTTTGTGCGTGTGTTATAAGAAGCGCAACTGCAAAAATAAATACAACAACAGATGAGGCAAACGCACACTTATTTTTTATTGCTGATGACGGAGCTTCTATATCAATTTTTTCCTTATTCTTCTGTTCGCTTTCTTTCAGTTCTTTTCTGAAGCAAAAATAGAAGTAGGGAATAACAAAGAATGCACATATTAAAACAAGAAGTCCCGTATTAGTTACAAAATCAAAGAAGGTATATCCCAGAGCAGTGCCGATTATAATGTTCGGCGGGTCGCCGCACATTGTTGCCGCACCGCCAAGATTTGCACAAAATATTTCCGATATAATCATCGGTATGGGATTAAATTTAAGCATTCTGCCCAGCTCTGCCGTCACAGAAGCTAAAAATAAAATTACTGTAATGCTGTCAATAAACATTGAAAGTACACCGGCAATTATCATAAAGCAAATCAGAAGAGGAACGGTCTTATAGTGCACAAGCCTTGCAAGTTCAAGGCAAATCCAGCGGAAAAATCCCGATCTTCCCATGCCTTCAACCATTATCATCATGCCTAAAATAAAAATAATGGTTGACCAGTTTATTCCGCTTACCGTTTCGCTTGATTCACCATACCAAAAGCTTAACTGTGTAATACTTTTTAGATTAAGCGTTTCAAAAACGGCGTCTGCACTGTGCATGATTAAACCAAAAACCACCGTAAGAACGATCAATCCGCTTCCAAGTGTTATCATATGCCTCTCAAACACTTCAAATACAATCAGCAGAAACATTGCTATAAAAATAATTCCTGCAACTACCTGAGCTGTCATTTATATTCCCCCATTTC
>JAXJXW010000103.1:0-2368 GCA_036307325.1 Clostridia bacterium | reverse complement strand
CAATATGCTTTATCTGGAGCTTGAAAACGGAAGCGGTTGGATGGCCGTGCGCCCAAGCGGCACAGAGCCGAAGCTTAAGCTCTATTTCGGATATTCAAACCCTGACCCGCAGAAGGCGGAAAAAACCCTTGAAGCACTTATGAAAGAGGCTGTAATAGCTATAAAGGAATAACTTGAAATATAATGATTGATTTACATTTGCATCTTGACGGTTCGCTTGAAGCGGCCGAAATAATTGAATTGGCAAAAAAGTCAAAGGTTGACCTGCCCACAACCCATACAGAAGAGCTGAAAAAGCTTTTAACCGCCCCTTATGACTGCAAAAGCCTTGGTGAATATCTGGAAAGATTTGATTTACCGCTTAAGGTTTTGCAAAGTGAGGGGGCTTTAGAGCAGGCGGTTTACAACTTGCTGAAAAGATTGGCAAAAGACGGCCTTTGTTATGCAGAAATAAGGTTTGCGCCTCAGCTTCACACGGAAAAGCTTTCTCAGGAGCAAGCGGTGTGCGCCGCCGTAAAAGGGCTTGAGACTGCACAAAAGAATTTTAAAATATCCGCACAACTGATTTTATGCTGTATGCGCGGGGATAATAATTGTGAAGCCAACATGGAAACCGTAAAAATTGCAAAAAAATATTTAGGCAGAGGCGTTTGTGCAATTGATTTGGCAGGGAATGAAGCCTCCTTTCCAACAAGGAATTTTGCCCATGTTTTAAAGATGGCGGCAGAACAAAATATTCCTGTTACAATCCATGCAGGGGAAGGGGCAGGCGCACAAAGCGTGAAGGATGCCCTGGAGCTTGGCGCAGCAAGAATAGGCCATGGCGTTCGCAGTGTTTCAGACTTGGATTTAATAAAAGCTTTGAGAGAGAAAAAAATTCCCCTTGAGATGTGCTTTACAAGTAATCTGCAAACAAAAGCCGTTTCAAATACCAAAAGCTATCCCCTGAAATTCTTTATGGACAATCACCTTTGTGTTACAATAAACACTGATAACATGACCGTTTCAAATACCACATTAAGAAGGGAATATATTTCCTTACAAAAGGAATTTAAGCTTTCTTATGAGCAGTTAAAAAGCCTTGCCCTAAAAAGTGCCGACGCCGCATTTTTACCTAAAGAAGAAAAGGCGGCTTTAAAAGAGAAAGTGGAAAGAGAATTTGTGTCGTGGTTAAATTCAGAAGATAGGGGAGGTATTTGAATGAGCACACCCCATAATCGTGCCGTGTTCGGCGAAATAGAAAAAACCGTTATCATGCCGGGTGACCCACTGCGTGCAAAATTTATTGCCGAAAATTTTTTGCACGGCGCAGTTTTGGTAAATGATATAAGAAATATTTACGCCTATACAGGAATGTATAAGAATACGCCCTTAAGTGTTATGGCAAGCGGAATAGGAATACCGTCTATGGGGATTTATTCCTATGAATTATTCAACTATTACGGTGTGGAATCTATCATCAGAGTGGGTTCGGCAGGTGCATACACCAATCGGTTAAAGCTCTATGATGTGGTGCTTGCCGAAAGTGTATGGAGTGAATCCACATATGCCAAAACACAAAATGGTTATGAGGGCGATACAATACTTCCTGACAAGGAGCTGAACGAAGCAATTATCAAAACTGCCGAAAGCTTGAAAACCCCCTTGCTTCGTGCAAAGGTGCATTGCACTGATGCTTTTTATTCAGAGGGTAAGGACTATTACCGCAGTATATATAAAAATCACGGTTGTGAATGCGTTGATATGGAAAGCTTTGCCCTGCTGAGAAATGCTGATGTGTTAAAGAAAAAAGCGGCTTGTCTTTTCACTATAGCGGATAGCTTTCCTACAGGGGAAAAAGCTTCTGCTGAGGAAAGAGAGCGTGCCTTTACCAATATGATTGAGCTGGCACTTGAAACGGCGCAATTTACTATTCAGCATGATTTTACCTAAAGTCCATATAAAAAAGCACCCCCAAAGGTCATATTCCTTTGAAGGTGCTTTTTTTAATTCAGATCAGGAAACAAGCATTTCAAGACGAAGCTTGTCTGCTATCATTGCAATAAATTCGCTGTTTGTGGGTTTGCCCTTGTTGTTGCTTACAGTGTAACCGAAAAGCTTATAAAGCTCCTCCTCGTTCCCTCTTATGCAGGCAACCTCTATTGCGTGGCGGATTGCCCTTTCCACACGGCTTGGGGAGGTGTTGTGCCTTGTGGCAACCTTGGGATATAGCTGCTTTGTAACGGCGTTTATCAGCTCTGTATCTTTGATGCTCATAATAATTGCGTCACGAAGATATTGATACCCTTTTATGTTTGCCGGAACGCCAACGGAATGAATTGTATTTGTAACAGATATTTCAATGGCACGGTCCGAGGGTCTGTCACCT
>JAXJXW010000102.1:0-14075 GCA_036307325.1 Clostridia bacterium | reverse complement strand
TTCAATAACATCTGCAAACTTTTTTTGATTTTAACCTTTTTTCCGCGCATAATAACGCAGCTTTCACCGTTTACCGCAACAAAAACATTGTCCTTATAATCCTTGTTATCACGGAATAATTCAATTTCCACAAGGGTTTCGCCGTTAATCTTTTTGTTCTCCTGAGCCTTAGCTTTTGTTTCTGCCATATATATTTCCTCCTCGTATTTCTAAAATAATATTTTATAAAATGTAGTGATTTTTGAAGGTGTATCAGCCAAAGGTGCTTGCCGTTTCAATTCTTATCATATAGGGTTCAACAAGTCTTACGGCCGCCTTGGTTGCCTTCCAGCCTGCCGTTGCCCTCTGGTTAAGGGGGTCAGCCGTTCCCGCACTGCCAAGCTGCTTTATAATATGAGTAAGACCGCCGCCTGCAATTTCCGTTGTTCCGTATGCGTTATCGCCGAGAATAAGGGTTGAATATACATCGCAGCCCTCCGCACCTTCACCTTCAAAAATCTTCGCCTCGCTTGTTTCAACAAAGCGTACATTTTCAATTTTACCGATTTCACCCTGGAAGATTCCTTCAGGGTCTGAATATGTTTTAACATTCACCCACTTGGGGTCGCTCATAAGGTCATAAGCCACATCAGGGTGGATAATACCCACATAGCTGCCGTTGATTGTTTCGGCGTTCATCTTTTTGAGGAAGCGCACTGCTCTTCTCACCGCATCAACAGTAAGATAATGGTTTCCGCTTTCCTTGCCGCCCACAAGCGCACTTCTCTCCTCCACCTGCCCTTCGGCGTACTGAACATTTGTGCCGCCGTTTAAGACTTCACGGGTAATTGTGTCAAGGGTTCTGCCTGCCTGTCCCCCAAGGAGCTTAGTTGCCTGAACAAGGTTGTTGTCAATGGCAGTAAGCATAAGTATATCCGAAAGCTCAATAAATCCGCCGTACTGCTTTACCTCTGCGGAAACAACGCCCATGTCAAGCTTCTGCCCTGTAGGTGTAACGCCCTCTGTAAGCGCAGTTGTAACCTTGGGAAGCGGGTCGTACTTTCTGAACTCAATGGTTTTACCGTTATTCTTGGGAATGGGCTGCTTCTGCCCGAACTGGTCGTGAACCAGCTTCGGCTCCGCCATGTCAATAAGGTAATCTGAGTAATAGGTTTTCATTTCATTTGAAAGGCCGCCGTTTGCGCCGTAGGGCGTAACCGTGCCGTTCGATGCGGCAATACCGCTTGTTGTATGTACTGCATCACCTGCAGCAAAAAGCTGTAAATCAAAATTTTTTATCATAATTTCTCTCCTTTATAAATTTATTGTTTCACCGCGCATTGCTCTTTTTGCAAGCTCGGCTCTTTCTTTTTTTGTAAGCTTGGAAATGTTTTTTTCAAAAACTACTGCGCCGTTTGGTGCAGAGCCGTTTTCAACAGGGCGTGAGCCTTTGCTTCTGATGGAGTTAACAACCATCTTTTCCGCTGATTTTGCCTTGTCCTAAAGAATTTTTTGAAGATTTGTAACCTCATAAGCATTTTTTGCGCTTACGCCTGCTCTGATAAGATTTACAAATTCTTCTTTTTCCAGCTCTGTTTTAAGGTCAAAATCGGGATATTCCTTCTTTGCCTCTTCCTCCTGACGGCGAAGCTTTTCTGACATTGCCCTTATTTTGGCAATTCTTTCCGACTCAGCTCTGCGCTGCTTAAGGTAATTATTTTCCCGTATAAGCGCACCTATAAGCTGACGGCTTCTGTCATTTCCTTTTTCATTTGTTGTTTCAATACTCATAACTGCCTCCTCTAATTTTTCTAAGTTTTCATCTTCCATATTAAATTTTTTCATAAGAAGATTTATCACCTTCTTATAGCCTTCATTGGTTTCCTTCAATCCTTTCACCTCCTTCAGTCTGGCTTTAATGATTTCCTTAACCTTTTTTGTAAATTCTTTTTTATAGGTTTCGGAAATAAGCCTTTCAAATTCCTTTTCTTTGCTTTCGGCGTCAAAGCTTTTATCGCCCGTTTGCAGATTGCTGACTTCTGCACCTTTTTCAGCATCTATACCAATTCTCGCATCCATGGACTGCAAAGAATTTGTACCCTCTTTATTGTTTTTCATAGTTATCCTTCCTTTCAGTTGTTTTTGTATTTTAATCCTACATTTTTAGGGTATTGTTCATTTATAAGCGCAAATCCGTTTATTATGGTTTTAAACGCCGTATTAAAGCTTTCGGGAGCAAAAAATTCAAGTTGAGCAAATCCGCTTTTTTCAAAACGGCTTAAGCTCTTAACTGATTTTTCCCTGCCCGCCGCCAGAACGAGCGTATAATAAAGCGCACTGACGGCGGCACAGACAATATCATTTGATTTTGAAAACTCCGCATGGCCCGATATTTCAAGTAAGAAATGCCTGCCCTGCTTTTCTGCGTTTATTTTTATCATGTTCTTTCCCCCTGTTTTAAGCTCATATTTCCCCGTATTGCGGCTTCAATGGCCGCCTTCCCTTCAAAATCCATAAGCTCCAGAGCACCCAGTGCCTGAGGCGCGTTTTCCGGTCTGAAAAAACCTATGGAAAAAAGCTCTTTTGCCAGTTCGTTTTGTGAAAGGGTGCTGTAAGGGCTCTTTTTTTGAGCTTTTACAACCACATCAAACACAGGGCGGCCGCTTTGGTGCATATTTGCATTACTGTAATCCTCAAAGCTATAGCCTCCGCTTTGGTCTGTCACTCGGAAGGAGCGAAGCTCGTTGTAAAACTGCCGTATCAGCTCTATGCAAAGGTAATTGATTTTTGTAAATGCCCTGTAGGTTGCCTTAAGCATATCCCTGCTTGTTTTGTTGCCTGCCTCCTGGAGTGCCGCAATGGCTGAAGCCGCCGTTATTCCGTTTGAGGCAGTGCCCCGTGTAAAATCACTGTTTGAGCTTGTTTCCTTAAGCTCATTTATTTTCATATTCAGCATATTAAGGCAGCTTGAAGGAAGCTGAGATACATTTATGGGCCTTAGCCGTTCTTCGTTTATATCGCCTTCCACATGAACAATGGGCTTTGACCAGTCAAGAAATTCACTTTCATTTATTCCCGCACTCATTTTGGCAAAATATCTTGGTTTTGACGCCATAAGTGCATTTTCCAGCATTGCCTTGTTCAGCTTGTCAATATACATTTGCGGGTCTTTTGTGACGGCTATATATCCAAAGCCTACGGGCGTGCCCTCTTCAGGGTAAAGAGAATCAAAAATAATGGGATATTCCCCATGGTCATACCAGCCGCTGTCTTTGTATTCTTCACTGTTTTCCGATGCAAAAAGCACGGTATCACCTGCAAACTTGCAGTAATGGAGAACTGTTTTTCCGTCTTTTTGCTTTACCTTATAGTACCAGTCCACCACAAGAACCTTTCCGCTTGTATCAACACAATCGTCATAAATATATTGTTTTATGTCAATTGCTCCCGCAAGGCTTTTGTTTTCCAGCTGAGGATATTCCTTTCTGAGCAGGTCTTCATCTCTCAGGTCAACAATAAATAGATTTCGGCTTTTCTGAATGTCAGTTATTCCCGGCTCCCAGAATATGTTCAGAAGGTCAATCTTTGTAATCTGAATATCTCCCAGCCCGTTTTCAAGCTCACTGTTCCAAAAAACGCCGTAGGCACAGGTTCCGTGCTTTAGCTTATACCACCAGTTATTTGAATAAATATCTTCAAAATCGTTGTTTTCAAGCACAGCCGGAAGTATTCCCGAAAGACGCCGTGCTTCATTTTCATCATCCCTTTCCCTGGGCAAAATACATGCCTGGGGGAAGTTGTCCATGGCGTCAGCATGCTTGTTTATGAGAACATTGAAAAGCCATGCGCTTACAGGCTCGGCTCCGCTTTTACTCCCTCCTGAAAAATCCCAATGGCGAAGCTTCCACCACTGTTCATTTTCAACAATTCTGGATTCAAGCACACTTTTTGACGCCTTGTATTTTCTCAATACATTTGCCGCTTCCTTAATTTCCTCCTCACCTATTTTTCGTTTTGCCGTATCAGTTTTCTTTTTCACCGTTTTTCTCCCTTCTTGTTAATCGTCATCTATTTGCGGCAATATGACAACCCCGCTTTTTACGCTCTCATCTTCACTGCTTTTTCGTAGCTTTTCTTCTTCAAGAGCAAAGCGTTTTTCCTCTGCAGGGGAGGCAATTCCATGCATAACACGCCTTATTTCCTCCAGAGATTTCAGTGCCTTTATTGCGTTATTTAAAGACTGCATATCAACCTTGTCAAAAATTCTTTCCTCAGTCACCACGGCACCGCTTTCATCCTTGTCCTTTACAATGTAACGGCAGAACTGCTTTTTATCAGATGCGGCGTCATCAAGCACATCACCAAGCTTGCCTGCAATATCAATTTCCTTTGCCAATCTTATTGCAGCAATATACGCCGCCTTATCGGCGCATTTTTCCATCACGCTTCCAAGGTACTCTTTTTTTGCCTCGCTCCACCTTTCAATCTGATAATGCCTGTAAAGAGTCTGAGGATTTATATTATGTTTTTTTGCAAGCGCCGAAGCCGAAATATCGCTTGTGACAAATTCCGTTTTCAGCGCATTCCAATCGTACTTTCCCTTCATTTAATCACCTTTTTATACTGTATCCGTACTGTGCATATTCGTTTATATCCAGCGGATCATATACGCTTACGGCGGTTTTGTTTTCAGGAGGACTTATGGGATGTGCCATTGCAACATAGCGCACCTCATCATAAATATGATCCTCTGTTTGTGTATCAATATCCTCCACATCAGACTGACTGTAAACAAGAGCAGGAATGGTTCTTATAAAGTGCTTGCAGGTAGAAAAGACATAAAGCATGGCTTTTCCGTTTCCGTCAAAGGACAGTCTGTTATGCACCTGCATTTTTCCGGCAAGTCTTGTGTTATCCGCCTTTTCAAAATATACGCCTTCTCTTTCCATCATTGCGGCAACGCTTTCCCCACGGCTTTCATCAAATATTGACGGGTCGGCAATGCCTGTTATTGTTTTATTCTTTAAATTCACATCTTCTTTTTCAATCTGCCTTATTCTCCGTGCAATTTCTCCGGGCTCTATTCTTAGTCCTTCATTAGGCACTCCCGTACAGCCGTAAAGCTCACGAATCCGATACATCCTTCCGTCAGTATCAACCGCATACCAGCCAACCGAAAAGGGGCGGGAATATCCAAAGTCAAAGCCTCTGTAAATTCTCCAGAAATCGGGAACACGGAACGGCTCAATAACATGGGTGTTTATATGTGAACTGTATCCATCGGGATTGTTGCGCCACTCTGTAAAAACCTGCCCTGAAAAGCTGTCCCAGTCACCGTATAAGAGAGCGCGTTTTTCATTTTCAGGAAGTGCTGCCAGGCGTGTTATATATTCAGGGTCATTTTTTAGGAGTATTTTGTTATCAAAAACGCTTGAGGGAACGAAAATTCTGCTTCTGCGCCTTGCCTCACTGTGTCCGTCGGGGAATATAATGTTTATATCCTCATAAATTGTTGTCATAGGCGGCGCAGGAGAGATAAATCTTTCCTTAACCCAGCCGTGGCCTATTCCCCCGGGGTTTGCCTGGGCTCTTATATAGCAGCGTGTTCCGGGGCCGTTAGGCCTGTTTCGGCTGAAAAGGTAACTGTATTCATCCCATGTAAAGTGTGTAAGCTCATCAAAATCTATGTAGTCATATCTTTTACCCTGGTAATTTGTTCTGTCCTTTGTGTGCTGCATTGCCCCGAAGTATATTTTTGCACCTGATTCAAATGTCCAGCAGTGCTTTTGCTCGTTATATTTTGCTTCGGGAAATGCACTTTTGTATATTTCATGACTTCTGTCAATCAGCTCCGATAGCTGTGGATATGTTTTTCTCAAAATCAACCCTCTGTAATGGGGAATATGTACCTGCCTGAGAGCCTCTGCAATGGCGCAGTCACTTTTTCCGCCGCCTGCCGCACCGCCGTATAACCCTTCATTCTCTTTTCGTGACATGAATATTTTTTGCCTCGGCTGAGGTGTCCAGATAACTCCCATTACTTTTTACTGTCACTGATTTCAAGAATATAATCTCCGTTATCGTCACGAACTGCACAAAGCTTGTATCTCCCCAGGGCTTCGCTCACATCTTTTCGTGAAAGACTCCTCACGCCGCCGCTGTCCTTTACCAAAAGGGCAATATTTGCGGCGGCACAGTCTAAAAGCTGGCGGAGAGCGATAATCTGCTCCTCCAATTCTGCAATAAGCTTTTTATCATCGCTTATTTTCTTGTCTCTTCTTTTAATTTCCCCTTGTACATCTGCTTTCATTTGCTTTATTCCTTTCATTATAAATTTTTGCCATGTAATTTCCGTAAGAAAGTCCTTCCTTCTGAGCCTTTTTCTGCAGCTCCGTTAAATCATCATACGGCGGATGTAAGAATTTTTTGTAAGGAGCATATCCGTTTTTCTTTCTCTGCCTGCAAGCTTCGCCGCAAACCCTTCTGCGAAAGGAAGTTTCAGGAATCCTTCTTCCGCATACATCACAAAATTTAACCTCTCTTTTCATAAAATCTTTCCTTTCCCGTAAGTTTATCGTATGTTTTTCTCAGTTTTCTTACTTGTTATGTAAGCAGTATAATATATCGTTTGTCTTTTGTCAATACTTTTTGCGTAAGTTTTTTGATTATTTTTTCTTTTTAAGTAAGTTTTACCTCTATTTACAAAAGTCAATACATTTTATGTAATTTTTTAAAAAAATTCTTGCATTTTAAGAAAGCAGATGTTATAATTGGTGCATAACTAAGGGCGTTAATATAAAGCCTTTGCATTTGGAGTTGACTATTATGACATTAAAAGAAAGAATAAAAGAGCGTCGTCTTGCACTTGGGCTTACACTTCTTGATCTGGCAGAAATGCTTGGTGTGAAGGAGGCAACGGTTCAGCGGTATGAAAGCGGCGAAATAAAAAATCCCAAACAGGAAACCATTTTGAAAATGGCAGATATTTTTAAATGCTCTCCCTCGTATCTTATGGGGTGGGAGGATGAATATCTGCCTCCTGACGCTATGTATATAAGCCGCAAGAAGCTTCCCCTTCTCGGTGAGATTGCCGCAGGTGTGCCAACCTATGCCCAGGAGGAGATTGAATACTATTCTCCACAGGAGGATGGCGGGGCAGACTTTTGCCTTCGTGTGCACGGAGATTCAATGACAGGAGTCGGTATAAAAGATGGGGATGTTGTATTTATAAGGAAGCAGGAAAGTGTTGATGATGGTGATATTGCCGCCGTTCTGATAGATGATGAGGCTACCCTTAAACGGGTTTATCAATCACCCGATTCAATCACCCTTGTTGCCGAAAATCCCAAATATAAACCAATGGTTTATACAAAGAATCAGGGAAAAGCCATTCGCATATTGGGCAAGGCGGTATCCTTTACAACAAGACTGTAAAAAGTTCGGGGATGTTAAAATTGTCCGGACCACAAGAAAATAGCCACAGCAGAATGATTTTTAAAATCATTCTGCTGTGGCTATTTTCTGTGGCCGACACATTTCAGGCATGTGTCAAAAAACATTTATATTCATTATCTGCTCAAATAAATCTCTGAGCTTTTGCACCGTAAGCCCGCCGCAGCGTGAATGGGCGGCCGCCAGCTCATCAGTGTAATCCTCAAGCATATATATGCAGTACTTTCCGCCGCTTACATGGGTTACACTGGGTAAAATATCATAGCTTTCAATATAAGCTTTTCCGTTTTCCTTTGCAATTGTCACGCTTGCCATTGCCCCAAGCACCTTTGCGGCAGAATCCTGGTTTGACATAAAATTACCCAGCGAATAATAAACAAGGCATTTATTTCCGTTTTCCGATTCATATTCGCATACAGGCTGAACAACATGGGGATGTGCTCCTATTATCAAATCAACACCGTTTTCACACAAGAACTCCACATCACGCTTTTGTTCCTTCGTGGGAACATGGGTATATTCCGTGCCGAAATGCATAAACGCAACGGTAAAATCCGCCTTTTCCTCGGCTTTTTCTATAATTGCGGCAGTTTTTGCGTCACGCTCAAAAATATTTACCAGATAATCCTTCCCTTCAGGCAAGCGAAAACCGTTAATTCCGTATGTGAAATTGACCATTGCAATACTGATACCGTTTTTCTTCACAATATCAATTTTTTCAGTCTGTTCACTGTTTTCATTGATTCCCAGCACCGTCATTTTATAATGGCTGCGCCAAAAATTTATGGTATTTAATATTCCTTTCTCGCCTCTGTCATAGGCATGGTTTGTGGCATGGGTCACCACATTAAAGCCCGCATTATAGATGCTTTCTCCCACCTCCATCGGTGTTCCGAAGGCCGGGTATCCGCTATACAGTCTTTCATCATCAACAAGTATTGTTTCCTGGTTGATTGCTGCAATATCATATTTTTTAACATAGTCACGGATATTTTCGTAAAGAGGGTCAAAATCATATCCCTCCGCCGTTTTGCAGGATTTATATATGGGTGAGTGAATAAGGTTATCCCCTGCCGCAATAAGCGTCACAGTTTCTTTTTCAGGCTTTTCATTTTCAGATAAGGTATCAGACGATTTTTTATCTCTTGCAATCGTGTTTAAGAGAATTATCAGCACTGTAAGCACAACAAGAGATGATATAAGTCCTATAACGGCCTTTTTATTTTTCATAGGCGCCTTTTATCCTTTCAAGGGTGCGTTCCTTGCCAAGTGTTTGAGCAATGCACCAAATATCGGGTGAATTTGTTCTTCCCGTAAGGGCAACTCTTATAACGCCGCTGACATCTCCCACATGGCCCTTGTAGCTTTCGGGATTTTTCTTATAGAGCTTTGGCTGAGGAGCGTAACCGAGTTTTTCGCCTATTTCTCTTATTTTTGAAAACCATGTGCTTTGGTCATCATCATGATTGTAGGTTTTAAGATATTGCTCCAGAATCAGTTTAACATCCTCCTTAGAAACATTTGCAGGATAGTCGTTCTCCTGCTTAAATAGCTCGTCAAAAAAGAAACTGTAGAAATCTTTTGACTGCTTCCAGTGGCTAATATCCTTTCTGGGCTTTTCGCCGCCTCTGCCTATGGAAATCATTGAAAGGGAAAACTCCTTATCTCTTGTAAGCAGCTCATAATATTCTTCGTCACATTCTTTTGCCCATGCCGTTATATAATCATACACTGTTTGGGCATCAAGGCGCGCAACATAATTTTTGCTTACATCATTAAGCTTATCAATGTCAAAAAGAGAACCGCTTATTCCCATCTTCTGTGTTGTAAAATCAAAATCCGTAACAGGTGCGTCAGGATTTGCAATACGCCACTCTTCAAAATTAGAGTTAAGTACCGTCATCATATATTCCCAAACCGCACCGGGAAGATACCCCTCACTCTTGTAATAGTCCAGGGAAAGCTCAGGGTCTTTTCTTTTGCTGAGCTTTCTCTTAACGCCGTTATCAATCTTCATAAGCTGGGCAGTGTGGCAATACACCGGAGCTTTCCAGCCCATTGCTTCAAAAAGCTGAACATGAACGGGAAGCGTTGCAAGCCACTCCTCACCTCTGACAACATGAGTTGTTCTCATAAGATGGTCGTCAACCACATGTGCAAAATGGTATGTCGGTATTCCGTCTGACTTAAGAAGTACAATATCCTGTTCATTGCAGGGCATTGTAAGAGAACCTCTTATGCCGTCATCAATGGTAAAGGTTTCTCCGTTAAATTCAGGGGCACGAAAACGCAATACAAAGCTTTTGCCTTCGTCAATTAGCTTTTTTGCTTCCTCAGGCGTAATATTTCTGTGAACAGCCCATTTGCCGTAATAACCGAAATTTTCTTTCAGCTCCGTTTGCTTTTCACGCATTTCTTTAAGCTCATCTTCAGAGCAAAAGCAAGGATATGCCAGTCCCCTTTCAACAAGCCATTTTGCGTAGGTCTGATAAATTTCAGCCCGTTCACGCTGTCTGTAAGGGCCGTAGTCGCCCTTTTCCCCCTCTGACAAAGCCCCTTCATCAAACTCAACGCCAAAGTAGCGAAGGGTATTGATTATAATATCAACTGCGCCCTCCACTTCCCTTTTGTTGTCGGTATCTTCTATTCTTAAAAAGAAAACACCGCCGCTTCTGTGGGCAAGTCTTTCATCAGTAATTGCACCGAAAAGATTCCCCAGGTGTATAAATCCTGTAGGGCTTGGGCCAAGTCTTGTAACCCGTGCGCCCTCCTTCAGCTTTCTTTCGGGATAAAGCTCCTCGTAATATTGAGGCGTTTTGTCAATATGCGGAAAAAGAAGCTCTGCCATTTTTTTGTTATCCATTGTATCTATCCTTTCACTTTTGTAAATTATCAAAATATCCCATGTACTCAACCTTCGGCGCATTGGGGAACAAATAAGCGCAAAGGTCTATAAAATAATCGTCTGTCATAGAAGCGATATAATCTGTTACTATGTCATCGGGGGTATTTTCGTTTTCATACCTATCGGCGGCATAATAGTGACGCCTTGTATTTATCATATCAATATGGTGCTTGTAAATGGGGCATTTCCTATTCCCCTTTTTCACATCATCAAGCAGCTTTTCATAAAGCATTTCAAATAGCTGCCTGATACGGGTTTCATACTGAGTATTTACATCACTTGCCATATATATGCGCTTCATGTTATCGCTTTTTGCCTCTTTGAGCTTTTCAAAATACTCATCATCCATGCATATATAATTTTTCCCGAAACTGTTTTCAACAATATTGACTATCATGTTGTTTATCATATATGAATTATATCCGCCGTCAAAGGAAAAGTCAATTCCCGCACGCAAAGCATCCTGCCTGTCTTTTCCTATATATGATATTATATCGCTCACCCTTACCACACACCCCTCCAGCGTTGAGGGAATGAGCTTTTTTACACTTGCCTTATCGGTATAGCACTTTTCCACCTTTTTATCAAATTCCTCAAAGCTTTCAAGGTGCTTCGGGCGGTATCTTTTTAGTTCAAGCTCTCCGTTGTGGCATAATATTCCGTCAAGAGTGTCAAGAGTTATATTGAGGTTAAATATTTTATCAAGCACACGCACGCTATGCACATTGTGATTGAAAAACCTTCCCGTGTGTCTATTGTATATTTCATTAAGCAACTTTTCCCCTGCATGGCCAAAGGGTGTGTGCCCCATATCATGCCCCAGAGCTATCGCCTCAATCAAATCAAGATTAAGCCCCAAAAGGCGCCCGATATTGCGGGCAATTCTTGAAACAAACTGCACATGAAGGGCACGGCGTGTTATATCGTCATCTTTATAAAAGGAAAAAACCTGAGTCTTGTCCGTATATCTGTTATAAAAAGGGTGATGCATTATTTTTTCTATATCACGAATATAGCACGGCCGCCAAAGGTTGGCCTTGTCACGCTCCTGATTTCTTCTCACTGCGTCAAGAGGCACAATCCTGTACTTGTCCGAAATTTTATTTTGCACCCTGCTTGAAAGGTGCAGATAATCACTTTTCGCCAAAGGCCTTTCCCCCTTTCATAATTATAAGCTTTGCCAAAAAGCCTGTGATTGCTCCCCCCATAAGGCCTGCAAAAACAAGCATAGGTATGTAAAAAGCAATTCCCTTTCCAATAATCACCCATGCACAAAGCATCTGCCCCGCATTGTGAAACAATCCACCTATTGCGCTTACTCCGATTATGGAAAACATCTTTGTTTTCTTTGCCGCAAGCTGTGCCGCCATACTCAGCACAGCCCCGCTGAAGCTATATAAAAACGGCGTAAATCCGTTAAAAAGCACTGCACATAAAAAGACCTTTATAAGGCATACTGCCCATGCGCTTTTATTTCCCAAGGTGTACATGGCAAAAACAACTGCAACATTTGCCAGCCCGATTTTAATTCCCGCCACAGGCAGTATGGGAGGGAGCAGGCTTTCAATATATCCCAGCAAAATTGCAACGCTTGCAACGGCGGCACATCTTACAAACGCTTCTGTTTTTTTCATAAAACAACATCCGTTTCATTCTTTCCTTTTTTTCCTTCGATTATAACGCACAGGCGATTTGGCAGGCACACAATACTTTGACCGCCTTTTTTTATGGAGCTTTTTCTGCACTGCCCACCTTTACAGTCGGAATCAGATACGGAAACAACACCGTTTTCTATAACCACTTCATTAAAACCAAACTCAGTTTTAACAGGCGTGACGGAATTTTCATTAAGCGGCAGCTGTGCATAAAGCGTTCCGTCAACATATATATTAACATTGCTTCCGCCGGAAAGCGGAATAAAATACGCCAAAAGCATAACTGCCGCCGCCGACAGAAGGATAAAATCGCCCTTTTTCATGCCAATCCTTCCTTTGTTACTTATTATTATATAATACCGCTTTTTTCAGGTTTTGTAAAGCATTTTTACACATTTATATATCTGGACAATGCATAACCTACCAGTCCTCTGTAATTTACCACATACCAATCCTTCCATTGCCCCACCACAGTAAGATTTGCCCCGTCAGGCATTCTTGCCAGAACAGTTGAATTAACTGAGGGCTTGCTTCTCAGATTCAGATTTCCGCTTGTTACATTGACAGTTCCCGGCCTTGGCTCCATTGCCTCAACAAAAGGAATAGAAAAGTACTCCGTTACGGACAGAACCAGATTTCTTGCTATTTTTTCAATGTTGTTTTGAATCCACAGTGCATCGTCTGTATTATCATGGTATCCCAGCTCTAAAAAAACTGCCGGTGCCTTGGTGTCTTTCACTTCACCAATATCATTCGTTGGCAAGGCACGCACCTTGTTTGCGTCGGGATAAATGCTCTTTAAATTTTGGGCAAAAATCTGTGCCGCCCTTCTCCCGTTGGTGCTTTTTGGCGAGTAGTACACATCTATGCCTTGATAGGTTCCGTACTGACCTTCAGGTGCAGCATTGGAATGCAGTGCAAGATGAAGGTCATATGTACCTGCGTTTGATTGCCTGATGGCGTCTGCCGCCGACATTTCTCTGTTATTTCTTACAAAGAGAACACCGCTTGAACGCAGATACGGCTCCATGGCGTCAGCAAGCTTATTCATGTAAAATTCCTCACTGCCGCCTGTAACATACATGTTGTTTTCCTGGGTTGACGGGCTTAAATAAATAATGGGCATTGTATATTCACTCCTTCTTTACAATATATGAATATTGCCCCCGATTTGACAAAAGAGCTTTATTGTTGTATAATCCAAGGTTGTAAGGGGTGATACTTTTGAAAAAAAGAGTTCTTTCTTTCCTGATTTTAATTGCACTTTTGTTTACTTTTTCGGGAAACACTTTTGCCAAGCCAAGGATTCCCGTATATAAAATAGGCAGTGTGCTTTACTTCTTTGATAAAAGCACCGGTACAGTAAATGGCTTTGCCGGCGACCCTGTTGACCTTGTTTTTCCCACGGTGATAGACGGCGTGCAGGTAAAATCTATCGGAAGCGGCGCATTTGCAGGTTCAAAAACCCTTCGTTCTCTCTGCGTGTCTGAAGGGATTGAGTCTATAGGTGACAGTGCCTTCGCAGGATGCTTGAATCTTACGGGAGTGGAGATTGGGCAAAGCGTAAAGCAAATCGGCGAAAACGCCTTTAAAGGCTGCGGCGCACTTTCATATGTTTACTTTCACAGTGTGCCCTCAAGTTTAGCTTCAACGGCGTTTCTTGACACTGCCTGGCTGAATTCCCAAAGCAGTGAATTTGTAATAGGCGGCTCGGTTTTATTTGCATATAACGGAACACAGGAGATTGTCCATGTGCCCGACGGAATAAAACACATTACGGCGAATGCTTTTGCCGAAAATAATTATATAAAAGAGGTATATCTTCCCGACGGCCTTCAAAAAATAGGAGATAATGCGTTTCTTCACGCACAGTCACTTGCTTCGGTTCATTTTCCCGCAAGTGTGTCAGACATTGGCGTAGGTGCTTTTGACGGAACGCCGTGGCTTGTAAATTATGAGTCTGATTTTGTATGCGTAAACGGAATACTTATTTCGTATAAGGGAGCTGATAGTTATGTGAGCGTACCCCAGGGCATAACGGCTATCGGAAGCGGTGCGTTCATGTCTCACGATACGCTGATAGG
>JAXJXW010000101.1:0-4242 GCA_036307325.1 Clostridia bacterium | reverse complement strand
GGTTTAGATTCATCAGTAGTCGGAGTAGTGGGCTGCGTGGTTTCAGAAGTTACATCCTTTGCAAAAAATGCAAGCACCTGCGCAAGCTCTCCTCTTGTAATATTCTCAGTCGCACGGAAGGTGTTATTTTCCTCTAAAGGCATAAGCACATTTGCGATAACCTTTTTCACATCATTTACTGCCCAATCGGACACCTTATCAGTGATTGTAATATTTACATTAAGAGTTTTTAAATTTGCACATCTGTTTATAACTGCACATACCTGCTCTCTGGTAAGAGATCTTTGTCCTCCAAAGCTACCGTCTTCATAGCCGAAAATATAGCCTGCTTTTTTTGCAACAAGTGCCTGATTATAATACCAATGGTCCTTAGTAACATCACTGAAATTCGCTTCTGCCGCTTCCGTATAACCAAAGACCAGGTTAACCATCTGCACAAGCTCAGCCCTTGTAAGGAAATTATTCGGTTTGAAGGTTCCGTCACCATATCCATGAATAATTCCCGCATTTACAAGCTTTGTAATTGCTTTGTATCCCGGTGTATTTTCATTAACATCGGAAAAAGAAATTTTATTTGCCGCAATGGTGCTTTCTTCGCCTGTATTAGCAGATGCAGTTCCTGAGGCTACTGCAAAAATAAGCATTACGGCAAAAATCATGCTGAAAATTCTTTTCATTTAGTTCAACCTTTCTAAAACGGTAAAATAAGTTTATACCCTTTGACTCGCTATTAGTTATTGTCTAAATCAGGGATATAAGTCCTATTCTTAATTTTTATTGTTTCCTGGCTCTTGGTGATAGTTTTTTCAAACTCTCCCCATCTGTCAGCATCTGCACCAATCAAGTTTAATCCATTTACAATTACTTCTTTAGTTGTCAAATCAGGATTCTTAACAAGAGCAGTTGCATATTTCTTTGTATTCTCTCTCTGTCCTTCTATAGTTTCATCACTGGGAAGTATTGAATCAATATCTATGTCTCGGCCGGTATATTCAAGAGCAGTTTTAGCCATTTCAATTACTTTCTTGTAATATGTGTAACCCAAATCCACATATAGTGATACAAGCTCTTCAAGATTTCCGGATTCAACCGCTGCATCTGAGAATGTATTGATAGCTCCATCACTTAACAGTACGACCTGTTCTATGATGTCATAGTATTTATCATTACTCTTAAGCTTATATCCTGAAAGCTCTTCAGTTTCATTGCCTTCTTTAACAAGAAGATTGTCAAGCCCCATGATTTCCTTAATCTTTACAAGATCCTGATTTTCGGTGTAGTACGCACCCAATCTATCTGCCATTTCCGCTGTATATTTGCTGTATAAAGGCTTTAATATATCATCAATGGGATTGATAGATATTATCAATGAACAATCGAGAGTATCTGTATCATTTTCAAGAGCATACTCAACCCGTTGTGCAAAATCCTCAATTACTTCATTGTATTCATTTTTAATAATATCTTCACCGAGTAATTTCTTGATATTATCAGGGATTTTTGAACTGATTGAATCATAATCCATAGTTTCAATACGCTTATCAATCTCTTTAAGAAGTAATTCATATACATCAAGCTGAAGCATTAAGTGGAAAATATCACCTGCTAAAGGCTCTCCCGAAGCAACAGCTTCATTGATTCCGTCAAGCATGTTCTTTTTAGCAACATCAAACTGATCCGAAAGATATTCTTCATCCAAAAGCTTTACCATACTCTGGTCGATTATTTCAAGAACCTCATCAAAGGTAAGATCTGTGAGCTTATCAATCAAGCCGTCAATTACAAGCTTAGTAATATTGACTTGAATATCCAATGTGTAAGAGGTATCAAATGTTGTAATTGTGCTGCCTTCAGCGGTTATAGCATCAATGCGTTCACGGTAAGTATCCAATGCAGCATTAACTGCAGCTTCAACCTCCTCGCCAAGTGCTTTTTTGATTGAATCATCAATTTGATTCTTCACATCGTCATAGGTGATTGTAGCAAGCTTTTCATCAAGCCCCTTAATGATAAGCTCAATCATATTAACCTGTACATCAAGTTCAATATTGTTGTCAAGAGTTTGCGTTTTTGCGTTTAGTACATCAGCAACTTTATCAGCATATGACTCTTTTGCTGCTAAGAATGCATCTTCAAGCTCTTCACCGATGAACTCTTTTATATCTGCGTTAATTTTATCTTCCACATCATCAAATGTTATATTAGAAATCTTTGAATTCATTTGATTCATGAGAATTTTATTTACATTAACATCAACTGAGATTGAAATTACATTCCTTAATTCATCGCCGTATTGAATTGCGGCATTTATGCTTGCTTCATAAGCATCCATTGCATTATTAAATGAAGTTTCCAATGCAACATCATCATCAATAATATTCACCAGTTCTGCCGGCAAATAACCTGATACTTCGCTATATTCAATTGTTTCAACCTTTGTAAGCAAGCCCTGAAGCAAAAGCTTTGTTACATCAATAGTTGTTGCAAATGAGATGCTGTCGTCTACACTGTTTTCAGAATTTTCAATCGCAGCATTTATCTCATCCAAATACTCCCGCTTTGAATCTTTAAACGCTGATTCGATATTGCTTTCACCCACCATATCAATGAGTTCGCTGCCAAGCATTGTTTCCAAATTGTTCTTTATGGAATTATATGTTGTACCATCAACTTCTTTATACATTCCATCAAGGAACAGCTTATTTACATTTACATCAAATGTAAATTCAACTTCATTAACAAGGTCAGCTCCGCTAGTAAGTGTATTTGAAATTCTGTTAAGATAATCAACTTTAACCTCATCAAATTTATCAGCAATACCACTACCTACTATAGCTTCCGTATCAGCATCAATACCCAAATCCGAATAGCTAAGGCCATCGACTACTTCCTGAAGTTTTTCAGTCATGATTTTTGCAACATTAACTGTTGTTGTCATTGAAAGTACAGTTGACATTGGAGTATGCTCTGGTCCCAAAGCTTTATCTATGTCTCTCAGGTAATCATTCTTTGCAGTATCAAACATATCTGATGTTACAAAATTTCCTAATGATGGATATGCAGTTGTAATATCAGTATAAGTTGTACTATCAACAAAAGTTCTTATTGTCTCAAGGAACAATTTATTTACATTAAGACTTAAATCAAGAACAAAGCTGCTATCAATTTCGGAACCTGCCAAAGCATCATCAATATCACTGATAAAGGCTGATTTTGCTGCGTCAAATTCCGTTTCAAGGGAACCGACTACACCGATAATAGCTGAAATTGAATTTTCAATATCACCATATGAAACGCTGTCAAGCTGTGTCTTGATTTTATTTAAGAAAATCTCATTTATATTGATAGTTTTCTCCTTTTCAATCACACTTGGAACAGGTACATTAAGTTCGCCACCGATAACGGCATCAATAGCACTCTGCAAAGTATCTACATATTCGCCTTTAATTTCATCAAATACGGCTTTTACTTCTTCATCACCGACAAGTGCTACAACAGCCGCAATTTCATCATTCATTGATGAATTAAACTGTGCAGAGTTAATTTGTTCCATCAACGCATTTACAACATTCACATTATCAAGTGTTACATGAATATTTCCTCCATTGGTAATTGCTTCTGCAATTTCGTCACCGCCGGGCAATGTACTAATGTTGTTTAATTCTGTTTCATCAATAAAATCTTTAATCTTAATTGTAAATTTCAAATCAGCAAAACCATCTGAATAATTTGATGACCATGTGTCTGAATTTGCAATAGCCGTCACCGTATTATTTACAATTGCTTGATTATAAGCTGACAAATCGCTAATCTCTGTTGAAATTGCGCTCTTAATTTCACCTGCAAAAGCATCTTTGCTTCCGCCAAATGCTTCATAAACAGGTATGGATGCACTTGCACCTATAATATTGTCAGAATTGTTATAATTCCATGCATTGCTTTCCAAAAGCCCTACAAACATTTCCGCAATTTCATCATCAGTTTTATTGAAAACAACATTATCCGGAAGACTATTTAACTTATCGTAAATTTCATTTTTAAGATCGCTTGCAATATCATCACCGAGAATATCAGCCGGTGTCAAATTAACGGTTACATTCCTGGTATATGCAGAGTTATTGATTTGCCAAATAGGTGCACTGATTAAGCTTTCAACAACCGGGTTAATTTGCTCTTCAAATGCAGTTTTTACAGAATCCGGCATATCTGCAAGCATAGAATCAATTTTGCTATTTATAATGC
>JAXJXW010000100.1:0-3735 GCA_036307325.1 Clostridia bacterium | reverse complement strand
TCAATTTCCTCCTTGGTTACAGGGAAAGCATCATCTGCGGCAATGCGCTCAATTAAATCATTTGCTCCGCCTTCAAGCTTTACCTTAGCGGCAGCGGCATGGGAATGAAGACGCAGTCTTTCATGAAGCTCCTGCCTGTTTCCGCCTTTTTTAACCGCTTCCATCATTATGTTTTCTGTAGCCATAAACGGAAGCTTTTCCATAACACGCCGTGTTACAACCTTATCATATACCACAAGGCCGCCTGTTACATTTATATAAATGTTCAAAATTGCGTCTACGGCAAGAAATGCCTCCGCAACGCTGATTCTTTTATTTGCGGAATCGTCAAGGGTTCTTTCAAACCACTGAGTACCTGCCGTAAATGCAGGATTTAAGGAATCGCAAATCACATATCGTGCAAGTGCCGAAATTCTCTCGGAACGCATGGGATTTCTCTTATAAGGCATTGCTGAAGAACCAATCTGATTTTTTTCAAAAGGCTCCTCCATTTCCTCAAAGGACTGAAGTATTCTGAGATCGTTTGAAAATTTATATGCGCTCTGGGCAAAGCCTGAAAGAACACTGAGAAAATATGCGTCAACCTTTCTTGAGTATGTCTGACCTGAAACAGCTACGCACTGTGAAAATCCCATTTCTTTTGCAATAAGCGCTTCAAGCTTTTTAACCTTTTGCTCATCACCGTTAAAAAGGTCCATAAAGCTTGCCTGTGTTCCCGTTGTTCCCTTTGAACCGAGAAGCTTAAGGCAGTCAAGTCTGTGCTGCATTTCCTCAATATCATTCACAAGGTCATAAATCCAAAGAGTTGCTCTCTTGCCTACGGTTGTAAGCTGCGCCGGCTGAAGATGGGTGTAAGCAAGGCAAGGAAGTGCCTTATACTGAGTTGCAAACTCAGAAAGATTTTTTACCACCTGTGCCGCTTTTTTTATAACAAGCATAGCTGCCTGCTGCATTATATAAACATCGGTATTATCGCCAACATAGCAGCTTGTAGCCCCAAGGTGAATAATAGGCTCAGCCTTCGGGCACTGTTTGCCGTATGCGTAAACATGGCTCATTACATCATGGCGAACCTCTTTTTCTCTTGCCATGGCAACATCGAAATTGATGTCATCCTTATATTTTTCAAGCTCTGCAATCTGCTCGTCGGTTATATCAAGCCCAAGCTCCTTCTCAGCCTTTGCAAGAGCAATCCACAGTCTGCGCCATGTTCTGAACTTAAACTCTTCAGAAAATATGTACTGCATTTCATTGCTTGCATAGCGTGTTGAAAATGGTGATAAATATTTTGTTCTTTCTGTACTCATCCGGCAATTTCCTTTCATATATCCGTTCAACGGGCAATACCTACCCTTTTATACTTATTATATCAATTTTTACAAAACTTTGTCAAGCGTATAAAAGTAAATTTAAGGTAATTTTCTTTGGAATACTATTTAATATGCCCAACATATTTTTCCATAATAATATCACTTTCGTAATTATTATATCTCAATTTTCCCTCTGCCTGATACTGCAAGCTCACTACCGTTAATTATAAGCTTTGCCGTAATTGAACTCGGTATAAAATACTCAAAACAGTTACCGGTGTATTTTACGGCAATTTCCCCTAAGGGCGTGGGAACTACGCAACAAAACTCATCAAAAATGTCAGTTTGAGATTTAATCTCTACTTCTCCCCATCCGGGCTTTAAGGGTTTTATACCTGCGATGCCCATGGGCAAAAGAGCCGTAGCGGCGGCAGTCCACCCATGGCAATAGCTGCCAAAGCTGGGATTATCTGTGTGATGCCGATCAATTTCGGGGATAGGCTCTGTAGTATGGGTTCCTTCATGGAGACAGTCTGAACCTGAAGTAAGCATTATAACCCAGTATTTTCTGATACGCTCTATCATTTCAGTTATCCTGCCGCTTTTTAATTCAAGCTCTGCAAGCTCATATTGAATCTGTGTGCTACCACTGTTGCCGAAAAGCTTTGTCATACTGTCATTATCCAATAGCTTTTCAACCTTGGGTTTTGTATTTTCAATGAGACTTGTGTACTTTTCGATTAAAGCATTATCCTTTGTTAAGCTTGCGGTGAGCTTTGCAGCTTCAAGGCATCTGAGATACAGTTCGTTTAAATAAGGATCCTTCCCTACAAAACGATTCAGCTCAACCATCCACAAATTGCCCAAGGGATTTTGGGGAACATCTATAATTCCGTCTTCTCCCGTAAGGGATGTTAAATAATCGGTTGCCCTGTATATATTATCTTTATGCTCTGAAACAAATTCAGAATTTCCCACATGCATATAGTAGTCATAAAATGCGATTATATACCATGCAACATAGTCCCAGAGCATTGAGCAGCCCTCTCCGTATACTGACACAATGCCTCCGTTGGGATACTGAACCTTAGTAAGCTCCCGCCAGCAAAATTCAAAGAGTGCAGTATCACCGAAGGTATAATAATTTATCAGATTTTGAAGCCTTGCATCGCCTGTCCAAAGGAATCTGTCACGCTTTGGTGCGTCATAGTAATATTCCTGCATACAATAATGAAGTGTTCTCTCGCCCATTTCCCACAGTTTTGTCATATCAGCGTCACTGCACGAGAAATAACCTTTTCTCGCTACGGGATAAAGTGTTGTCCTCACCGCAAACTCACTTACTTCAACAAGCTCTTCGCAGTCGAAAAACTCCACCCTTACAAAACGCATTCCCACTTTCATTCTCGCTTCAAACTCCTGCTCGCCTCCGAATACTCTGTACTCCTCACGAAGCATTCTGTTTTGTGCAATATCCCTTGACGGCTCGCTCATGGCTTCATCGAGAGTTTCACCATAATACAGTCTGAAGGATACAGACTTCTGGGATTTAATTCTCATTCTGAAAAAGCCCACTGCTTCCTTGCCGAAATCTACTATAAACTCAGGCCCTGTATATCGCTGTGTTTTCGTGATTATAAGCTTTTCATTTTCCGTTTCCGCAGTACTGTTAAGTATGGACTTATATTCTAGAATATCGGGCAAGTGCTTTGTTTTTACAAACTCACCATACTCATTTCCCGCAACCTCCAACACATTTGAATCAGGAACATATTTTGGAGGTTGCGCAGTCCAGTAAGGTGAACGACAGGTTTTCGGGATTGCGCCCGTGAAAAACTGAGAGCAGTCCAAGGTGGGAATTATCCTGTCAGGATCTGAACCCGGCTTTGTCCACCACTGGGGAGAGCCCGCGGCACTCATATTGTAAAGCTGCGGAGCATTCCACATGGAATCATCATAATTTTCCAACATCCATCCCCATTTTTCATGGTCCTGTGCTTTCCATGTTTCATCAGTAACAACAAGGGTTTCTCCCTCAATTGCAAGCTCCAGTGCGAAGGCTCTGTGCCCCTCGTGATTTACGCCGTGAACGGCAATCTGATTTATGCCTTTCTTTAAAAATGCACTTATCTCGTAATCTCTTGTATTGCACCATTCGTCAACAACGGCTACAATTCTGCCGTTAAGAAACAGCTCATATCCCGTATCAACATAAATACGCACATACGCTTTGTCGGGAAGCTTATCCAAATTAAATTGCTTTCTGAAATAGCCTTCTTTATGGTTGTTGCTCCAAATATTTTTGACGCTCAATTCATATTCCTCCTTAGATATTTTAATCCATTCTGCCTTTGCCTTATGCAATCACATAGGGTAGCCTGACGGTGCCAATTTGAACCCGCCTTAAATGGCGAAATTTAGGTAT
>JAXJXW010000099.1:0-9718 GCA_036307325.1 Clostridia bacterium | reverse complement strand
GCATTATAATTAGCAAAGCTAAAGCCTGTTCCCGTACCTTCAAATTCGTTATAGGCTTCAACACTGTCACGAAGGCCTCCTGTTTCACGAACTATGGGAAGTGTGCCGTATCGCATTGAAATCATCTGGCTTAAGCCGCATGGCTCAAAAAGCGACGGCATAAGAAACGCATCACACCCTGCATACACTCGGTGGCTGAGTCCATTGTCAAACTTGATAAGGGAAGCAAGGGAGCCTTTGTACTTCCACTCAAAATGGCGAAGCATATTTTCATACTGCCTCTCACCTGTTCCCAGAATAGCCATTTGTATATCGCCCCGTTCAAAAATTGCATCCATTACGCATTCAACAAGGTCAAGCCCCTTTTGCCCTGTAAGGCGTGTTACCATACCAACAAGGAACTTTCCGTCATTTTGTTCAAGCCCTGCTTCACGCTGAAGCGCAAGCTTATTTAATTTTTTACGGCTCTGTACATTTCTTAAATCGTACTTGTTTTCTATAAACTCATCTTTTGACGGGTTCCATTCATCATAATTTATTCCGTTTATAATTCCGCGGACACTTGCACTTCTTGCACAAAGAAGCCCGTTTAAATGTTCCCCGAAATAATCACTCATTATTTCTCTTGCATAGGTGGGGCTTACGGTTGTTATATAATCGGCATAAACAAGTCCGCCCTTTAAAAAGCTTGCGTCTTTATAAAATTCAAGCTTATCCGCCGTGAAATAGCTGCTCTCAAGCTCACATACATCGGCTATTGTTTTTTTATCATATATGCCCTGGAACTTAAGATTGTGTATTGTCATAACAGTTTTAATTCTGTTATATCTTCCGTCATGAGAATAATGAGCACGCAGAAGAACGGGTATCATACCTGTCTGCCAATCGTTACAATGTATAACATCGGGCCAAAAGCCCACAACCTGCAAAAGAGCAAGCACCGCCTTGTCAAAAAACGCAAAGCGTTCAATATCCACCGCAACATCGCCGTAAATAACACCTGAACCGAAATAAAACTCATTATCAACAAAGTAATATGTCACATTACCGATTTTTAAATCGAACACACCGCAGTACTGACTGCGCCATCCCATTTTTATATAAATGTTGCTTATATAATGCATTTGATCCTTATACTTCTGCGCTATTGCACCATACTTGGGCAGAATAACCCGTGCGTCATGTCCGTTATTACAGATTTCCGACGGAAGCGCCCCCACAACATCTGCAAGTCCGCCTGTTTTTACAAAAGGCACACACTCACTTGTCGCAAATAAAATATTCATATCCAAATAATTCCTTTCATATTAAAGCACCGTTCTCTTAGGCAGAATAACCGGATAACTGGGCTGACCAACAAGTCTTTTTCCTACTCTCAGGTTGCATTCCTTATCAATAACCACATTTTCAATGTTGCAGTTTTCCTCAATAACACTGTTCTGCATAATAATACAGTTTTTAACCACGCTGCCGCTTTTTATATGAACTCCGCGGGATATTATACTGTTTTCAACAACTCCGCTGATTTCACATCCGTCAGCAATCAGTGAATCACACACCTTTGCATCTTCGCCGTACTTGGTGGGAACCTGGTCTTTAACCTTTGTATAAATGAGGTCTTCTCCCATAAAAAGCTCATGACGAACCTCAGAATTCAGCATCATCATATTTGTTTCATAATAGCTTTTAACAGAGTCTACCCTTCCCACATAGCCCTTGTATTCATATCCGTAAATGTTCAGGCTGTTGAGATTTGTCAGAATAATATCACGGATAAAGTCATGATTTCCGCGGGCATAGCCATCTTCAATCATTGAAATAAGGCGAAGTCTGTCAATAATAAACATATCCATGCCTGCAAGAGTGGTCTTGGGATGGCGAGGATTATGTTCAATGCTTGTCACACGGCAGCCTGAATCAATACCGTAAACGGTGCAGCGTGAAAGCTGCTCTGTTTTATCCTTCTCATCATGATAAATTACCGTTATATCTGCATTTTTTGATTCATGAAGCTCCAGAGCTTCTCCGAAGGTCAAATTACACACAAGGTTACCGCCCGCAAGAAGTACATATTGCTGACGGCTGCGGCGAAGAAATGTAAGAACTCCGTAAAGTTGGTCAATGTTACCCGTACTGAGACCCATTGCACCGCCTCTTATGTGCGGCGGGAGCATAAACAAGCCATAATGCTTTCTGTTAAGATCCCACGGAGCGCCGCTGCCCAGGTGATCCATGAGGGAGGAATAATTTATCTGCGTTGTTACCCCCACATTTACCATTCCTGAATTTACCATATTTGAAAGAATAAAGTCAATCAATCTGTATCTTCCGCAGAAAGGGAGAGCTGCAACGGAACGCATTTCCGTAAGCTCATTAAGCCTTATCTCGTTATTGTCAGCAAAAATAATTCCCATCATGTCTTTCATAATATCACTCCCCCTCCTTTATTGATTTGCTTACCATGCAGTCGGTGCCGATTCTTATATTTTTGCCCAGCTTTACCTCGCCTCCGATAAGCGATATTTTTCCGCTGCAGTATTTACTCTTGTATTTTTCATCTGTAACCGTTTCGTCGCCTACAACACAGTTTTCTCCGATTATTGCCCTTTCACCGATTACTGACTTTTTCACAACGGCATTCTTTTCAATAACACTTCCGGGGAATACTATTGAATCTTCTACAACTGCGCCCTCTTTAACCGTGACGCCTTCAAAAAGAATACTGTGGATAACCGTGCCGTAAACATTACAGCCTTCGGTTATACAGCTATTTTTAACAACAGAACCTTTGGCTGAAAAATGCGGCGGTTTTACAGGGTTTCTTGAGAAAATGCTCCAATCCCTGTCATGAAGCTCCAGTGCCGGAGGCTGGGAAAGAAGATCCATATTTGCCTCCCACAAGCTCTGAATTGTTCCCACATCCTTCCAGTATCCGTCAAAGGCATATGCATACATTTTTTCCTTATTCTCAAGCATTGTGGGAATAATATTTTTACCAAAATCGTTTGAGCTGCCGGGGTCCTTCTCATCAGCATTAAGATATTTTTTCAGTATATCCCATGTGAACACATACACGCCCATTGAAGCGAGGTTACTTTTTGGCTGGGCAGGTTTTTCCGCAAACTCACTGATTTTGCCGTCTTCATCGGCAGTCATAATTCCAAATCGGCTTGCCTCCTCCCATGGCACACGAATAACGGCAATGGTTGCGTCGGCGTTTTTGCTTTTATGGAATTTCAGCATTTTTGAATAATCCATCTTATAAATATGGTCACCTGAAAGAATAACCACATATTTCGGGTTGAATTTGTCCACAAATGCAATATTTTGATAAATTGCATTTGCCGTTCCCTTATACCACTCGCCTTTTTCAGCACTCTGATAAGGGGGCAGAACATATACTCCCCCTGAATTTCTGTTTAAATCCCAAGGGTTTCCGCTTCCTATATAAGTATTAAGCTCAAGTGGCTGATACTGGGTGAGAACACCCACAGTATCAATGCCCGAATGCAGGCAATTACTGAGTGTGAAGTCAATAATGCGGTATTTTCCTCCAAAGGGTACGGCAGGCTTCGCCACATTTTTTGTAAGCGCTCCAAGTCTGCTTCCCTGCCCTCCTGCAAGAATCATAGCTAAATATTCTGTCGATTTCATTTTTTGCTCTCCTTCGATTTGTTCGATTTGTTGCCCCTTCTAAGATAAACTGCACTCATGGGTGCAATATCTGCGCTGATAGAATACGGCATTGAATTTACGCTCTTTTTTCTGGCGTTTACCCCCTTCACACTGCTTCCGTCACCACCGAAGCATTTGCTGCTGCTTGAAAATACCTCTGTGTAATACCCTTGCCTGGGAACACCTATTAAGTAGTTTTCATATCTTACGGGCGTGAAATTGCAGACAACTATTACCTCATCAGTCTTTTTCTTTCCTCTTCGCACAAATGACACTATGGAGCGTTCATTGTCGTTAGCATTTATCCATTCAAACCCATCCCAGCTATTTTCAATCTCCCACATGGGCTTGTTCTCTTTATAAAATGCGTTCAGATTCTTTACGAAATCCTTAAACTGCCTGTGCTTTTCATAATCAAGCAAGCTCCACTCAAGCCCTTCGTAATAGCGCCATTCAATAAACTGAGCAATTTCACCTCCCATGAACATAAGCTTTTTTCCGGGATGCGCCATCATATACATGAAAAAGGTTCTGAGAGAATCGAATTTCTGGTCGTATAACCCTGACATTTTCTGTATCAGAGAGCATTTACCGTGAACAACCTCATCATGGGAAAGAGGCAGTATATAGTTTTCGGAAAATGCATACATCATTGAGAAGGTCAGCAGGTTATGGTTATCACGCCTGAAATACGGGTCCATACTCATATAACGGAGTGTGTCATTCATCCAACCCATGTTCCACTTATAATTAAAGCCCAAGCCTCCGTTGCAAACAGGGTAGGTAACAAGCGGCCATGCCGTTGATTCCTCTGCTATCATAAGTATATTCGGAAACTTTTCAAATATTGCAAGATTTAATTTTTTTAGAAATTCTATTGCCTCAAGATTTTCATGCCCGCCGTATTTATTGGGAATCCACTCTGTTCTTCCGTAGTCAAGATACAGCATACTTGAAACGGCATCCACCCTGATTCCGTCTATGTGGAACTTTTCAACCCAGTACATTGCACTTGAAATCAGGAAGGATATAACCTCGTTTCTCCCAAAGTCAAACACTAAGGTTCCCCATTCCTTATGCTCACCTTTCCTGGGGTCGGGATACTCATAAATAGGCGTACCGTCAAACCTTACAAGCCCATGGGCATCACGGGGGAAATGCGCCGGAACCCAGTCCATTATAACGCAGATGGATTTTTCATGGCACTTGTCTATAAAATACATTAAATCCTTCGGCGTACCGTATCTGCTGGTTGCGGCGAAATATCCCGTTACCTGGTAGCCCCAGCTTCCGTCATACGGATACTCCGTAAGGGGCATCAGCTCAAGATGGGTATATCCCATATCACACAGATAATCAACAAATTCATCCGCAAGCTCCCGATAGGTGTAAAAGCTGCCGTCATCATGGGTTTTCCAGCTTCCTGCATGCATTTCATATATAAGCATGGGTCGGTCATAGGGCGGCGTTTGCTCCCTCTTTTCGATCCATTTTTTATCATGCCATTTATAGCCGGAAATGTCATATGTTACAGAAGCCGTATCAGGACGGAGCTGCGCCATTCTTGCATATGGGTCGGCCTTATAATGCTCCTTTCCCTGCTTATCACGAATATAGAATTTGTATAAGGAATTTTCACCGACACCTTTAATGAAGCAGTGCCAGACTCCTGAGCTTTTCTGAGGATTCATGGGATGACTCTCTGCATTCCAGTTGTTAAAATCACCCACCACGCTGACATAAGCTGCATTAGGTGCCCACACTGAAAAGCTGAATCCCTTATCTCCATATATTTCCGAAGGCCACGCCCCCAGAATTTCGTAACTGTGATAATTTGTGCCGCTGTTAAAGCTTTTTAGCTTTTCACTCTTTATAAAAGGGTTTTCATTTTTCTTCTTTGTAACTGTTTTCATGTCAATCACCCTGCTTATTGTTATTTCTTAAGTATATTTTAACAAATTTCAATACATTAGTCAAACGATTTAGGTAAAAAATGCATAAATTTTTTTTAATTTTTACAAAGTTTTTTGGCGATTTTGACAAATTCAACAATTAAAACATATTTTAATATATATTTTGCCTAAAAATTCATCAAAAAAGCGCACCGACATATGCGAAACACATATCGACACGCTTTTAAATTTACATCATTTTTACGCAAATGACCGGAAAAACGGCAGTGGTATATTCCGTATTTCACAGGAATATATCACCTATTCAGCTCACGCCTTGCCAACAGAACCGAAAAGCTCCATTTTTTCCTTAACTGTTTCCTTAATAGCTTCAGCACCGGGTGCAAGAAGCTTTCTGGGGTCAAAGCCCTTACCCTGAAGGTCCTTACCTGCTTCAATATATTTTCTTGTAGCATCGGCAAATGCAAGCTGGCACTCTGTATTTACATTGATTTTTGCAACGCCTAGGCTGATTGCCTTCTTAATCATTTCTGCAGGAATGCCTGTGCCGCCGTGAAGTACAAGGGGCATAGTGCCTGTTGCAGCCTTAATCTCTTCAAGGGCATCAAAGGCAAGACCCTTCCAATTTTCAGGGTATTTGCCGTGAATGTTGCCGATACCTGCCGCAAGCATTGTTACGCCAAGCTCTGCAATAGCTCCGCATTCCTTGGGGTCTGCAATATCGCCGTTACCTACAACGCCGTCTTCTTCGCCGCCGATTGCACCAACCTCAGCCTCAAGGCTAAGTCCCTTTTCATTGCAAAGCTTAACAAGCTCCTTTGTCTTTGCAACATTTTCATCAATAGGATAGTGTGAACCGTCAAACATTACTGAAGAAAAGCCTGCTTCAATACATTTAAGGGCACCCTCATAGCTGCCGTGGTCAAGATGAAGAGCCACGGGAACTGTGATTTTAAGCTCCTCAAGCATACCGTTTACCATTCCCACAATTGTCTTATAGCCTGCCATATATTTTCCTGCGCCCTCGCTGACGCCGAGAATAACAGGCGAATTAAGCTCCTGAGCCGTAAGGAGAATAGACTTTGTCCATTCAAGGTTATTGATATTGAACTGACCTACTGCGTAATGACCGTCACGCGCCTTTTCAAGCATTTCTTTTGCTGATACTAACATAATTTTTACCTCCTAGTTATTCCATCTTTTCTATTATCGCATAAATTTTCAAATAAATCAATATATATTGTATAAAAGAGGTGATTTTTTTGAGAAAAACACCGTTAAACAAGTTCAGTATAAAACGGATTAAGCTCCTTTTTCCTGCAGTAATCTTTTGCGTTATAACCGCTGCAGCTTCAATTTTATCATTAAAAACAGCGGCTCTCCCTATGGGTGAAAACGGGTTAAGGCTTCTTATGTCAAGCTGCGTTTATTATTCAAATCAGGGATTTTTTATCCCATGCCCACCCATAGCAAGCTTTAACAATATCCCCACGCAAACCTACGCACAGGCTGAAAGCAGTGTTTTTTTAAAGGAGCCTGAGGCGCCTCAAAATGAACCCAATGAAGCTATCAGCTCTGTTTCCACGGAGAATTTGCCAAAGGAGATTAAGCCGGAATTTATCAACAATACAAGTGAAATAATAGACGCTTCCCTGCTCGCAAGCAATCCGCCCCAATTTCTGGAATCGGATTTTTCTGTTTTAATAGTGCACACTCACACAACAGAAAGCTATACACCCTCTGAAGCGTACATCTACTCCCCCTCAGACACCGACCGAACCTTAGACGCCGAATACAATGTGACCGCCGTGGGTGCAAAAATTGCCCAGGTCTTAAGGGAAGGCGGGGTAAATGTAATCCACGACAAAACGGTGAACGATTATCCCAGCTACAACGGAAGCTACAACAAAAGCGGAGCAATCGTGAAAAAACACATTGAAGGCGACCCGTCAATTAAAGTCGTTCTGGATGTTCACCGTGATGCAATAGAAACAAAAAGCGGGGAAAAGATAGCCCACACCACCGTCATAGATTCTAAAAAAGCCGCTCAAATAATGTTCGTTGTAGGAAGCAATCTCAGCGGGCTTACCCATGACAACTGGCGTGACAATCTTGCTTTTGCCTCAATGCTTCAAGCCCATATAAATACCCTTTATCCCGATTTATGCCGCCCCATAAACTTCAGGAGTCAACGCTTTAATCAGCAGCTGGCTCCCGGTGCGATTATAGTTGAGGTAGGCACCAACGGAAACACACTTGACGAGGCGCTCACTGGTGCTCAATACTTTGCCGAGGGATTGGTTTCCTTTCTTGCAAAGTATCAGTCGTGATTATGCTCATGCTCGTGAGAGCAGCCTTCACAGTTTCCGTTGCATTCAACTCTTTTTTCAATGCCTTGATTTTCGTAATAGTTATTTATTGCAGCTTTAATGGCATCTTCAGCCAGCACACTGCAGTGAATTTTTGCCGGCGGAAGCCCGTCAAGAGCCTCTACAACTGCCTTGTTTGTAAGCTCCAACGCTTCTTCAATGCTTTTTCCCTTTACAAGCTCTGTTGCCATTGAGCTTGTAGCTACCGCTGCGCCGCAGCCGAAGGTTTTGAATTTAACATCCTTAATGATGTTATCTTCTATCTTCATATAAATTTTCATTATGTCGCCGCATTTTGCATTTCCCACGGTTCCTACCGCATTGGCATTTTCTATCTCGCCCACATTTCTCGGATTTGAGAAATGGTCCATAACCTTTTCACTATACATATGCTTACTTCCTTTCTTCAACACCTTCATACAAAGGTGACATCTCACGCAGTCTTTGTACCATGGGGCCGACCGCCTTTATAAATGCGTCAATTTCCTCTTCCGTTGTAAATTCCGAAAGGGTGGCACGCATTGAACCATGTGCAATTTCATGTGGCAAGCCTATTGCCAGAAGCACATGTGACGGGTCAAGAGAGCCTGAAGTACAAGCCGAGCCGCTTGACACCACAAACCCCTGCATGTCAAGGCTCAGCAAAAGGCTTTCACCCTCAATATACCTAAAGCAGAAATTTGTATTGTTGGGAAGCCTCTTTTCCGGGTGGCCGTTAAGATGAGAGTATGGCACACTTTCAAGGATTCCCTTTATAAGCTTATCACGAAGCATTGTAATACGCTTCGTTTTTTCTTCCATGTTTTTTGTTGCCTCTTCAAGAGCAACTGACATGCCGACTATACCTGCAACATTTTCCGTTGTTGCACGCCTGCCCGATTCCTGGGCACCGCCGTGTATAAGATTTTCAATTTTAACGCCCTTTCTTATAAAAAGCGCACCAACGCCCTTGGGGCCGTGAAATTTATGGGAGGACATTGACAAAAGGTCAATATTAAGCTTTTTCACATCAATGGGAACGGCACCCGTTGCCTGAACTGCATCAGTGTGGAATAAAACGCCCTTTTCCCTGCAAACTGCGCCGATTTCCTCCACGGGGTTTATTGTGCCTATTTCGTTATTTGCAAACATTACGCTTACAAGTACAGTATCGTCACAAATAGCTTCCTCAACCTGCTTTGCACTTACCATGCCGTATCTGTCAACGGGCAGATATGTAACCCGCCATCCGTTTTTTTCAAGAAATTCACAGGTGTGAAGCACTGCATGATGTTCAACAGTCGTTGTGATAATGTGCTTTCCCTTATCTTTATTTTTTAAAGCAACGCCCTTGATAGCCCAGTTATCGGCTTCACTTCCGCCGCTTGTAAAAAACACTTCCTTAACATCTGCACCGATTGCTTTCGCAACCTTTTCCCGTGCAGCCATAAGCCCCTTTCTGGCGTTTTGCCCGGGAGTTGTATATGTTGATGACGCATTGCCGAAATTTTCGGTGAGATACGGCATCATAGCATTTAAAACGCTGTCCTTCAATTTAGTGGTTGCAGCGTTGTCAAGATATACCATAAATGCAACCTTCCTTCCAAAAATACATCCAAACTACAGTATATTACTAATCCGATTAAATTTCAAGTATCATTTACCATTTTTATAAATTGATCATGTTAAATAGTCAATGATGGGTGACACTTTTCGTAAAAAATAAAAATTTTACTCCAAACTACCCTTGTCAAGGTGGAACTGCAACGCAGTATTACCTTG
>JAXJXW010000098.1:0-2352 GCA_036307325.1 Clostridia bacterium | reverse complement strand
TATCACTGCATATGACTTTTTCCCCCGGCTTCACACCGGCAAGCTTAACCGCCATATGAAGTGCCGCCGTTCCGGAGGACAAAGCAACCGCATATTTACAACCAACTTTTTTGCATATTGCCTTTTCTGTTTCATTTATGTTAGCGCCTACCGTTGACATCCAGTTAGACTCATATGCTTCCGTAATATAATCCAGTTCTTCACCATGCATTGTGGGACTGCTTAACCAAACCTTTTTTTCAAATTTTTCAAATTTGCGTTTATTTAAATCAAACACTGTTTAGCCCTCTTTTGTTCAACTGTATTTTGACTGACCGATTATATCTATGTAAGTTTAACGGTATGAAAAAATACTTACAACTAATATGAGTATAGCACGATTTTCAGAACCAGTCAATAATTTGCAATAAAATTTCAATTGATACACTGTTAAATATATTGCAGAAAAGTAAAATCTTAACATATCTATTGATATTTCAGCATGCTTCTGTTAAAATACAAATAGGGTGATTAAATGAAACTAAAGGGTTACTTTTCAGATAAACCCGATTATTGCCTGCTCATTTCTTCAATTATTGCGGCAACTTTCGGAATACTTACGATCAACAGTGCCACTGCTTCCATGGACAGTCATGCACGCTATGTAATAGTTCAAAGCTGTGCACTGATTATCGCTCTTGGTGCAATGTGTGCCATGACGCTTTTTAAATACAAATATTTTGAGAAGCTAAAGTATTTAATATTCGCCATCGGAATAGGCATTTTGATTCTTGTTTTACTTGTGGGAAAGCTTGCAAAGGGAACTCAGGGCTGGATTGTTTTGGGGCCGATTTCCATTCAGCCATCTGAAATTGCAAAGATTTGTTTTATTATTACACTGTCAATCCATCTTTCAAGAGTGACCGAAAGCATTAACAAGTTTAAAACATTGTCATTGCTGCTTTTGCATTTGTTGTGCTATGTAGTTCCCGTCCTTCTTCAGCCGGATTTTGGTACATCAATGGTTTTTGTTGTAATATTTTTATTTGAGCTTTTCTTTGCAGGGATATGCAGAAAATACATTTTAGTATCGTTTGGTGCACTTTGCGTTATTTCTCCCATTGCGTGGCTTTTTCTTGCGGATTATCAGAAAAACAGGATTCTCTCTCTGTTTAACCCCCAAAGAGACCCGACGGGAAGCGGATACCATGTTTTACAATCCCAGCTTGCGATTGGAAGCGGTCAGCTCTGGGGCAGAGGCTACATGGCAGGCCCGCAAACTCAGTCAGGCTATCTTCCCGAAAGGCAGACAGACTTTGTATTTTCCGTTATCGGTGAAGAATTCGGGCTTTTCGGAACACTGTTTATTACTGTTATACTTTTAATAATTGTTTACCGCTGCTTTGATATTGCCCGTTCACTCGACCACGATCCCTTTGGTGAATTTATATGCATAGGCGTTGGAGCAATGATATTTTTCCATGTTGTAGAAAATATAGGAATGTGCCTTGGGCTTCTTCCAATTACGGGAATTCCCCTTCCCTTTATAAGCTACGGTGGAAGCAATCTGGTAACTTGTTTTTGTGCGGTGGGGCTTGTTCAAAGTGCGAAAATGCGCCGATTGGCCACCAAATTTAACATATAATTGCAAAGTGCGCCCGCTTTACGCACCTAAACAACTCCATTTTGATAACAAAAAAGGACCTCTGTCAGAGATCCTTTTTTTATGGGATTTTTTAATTCCCCCGTTTTTAGTTTATTACTTGTTTGCAAGCTCCACAAGATGCTGATACTTCTTCTTTGCATTTTCTTCAGCCTTAGCAAAGAGTTCTTTAGCTCTTTCAGGGTTGCTGCGTGCAAGAGAATTGTAACGAACCTCGTTCATAATGAACTGCTCATAGCTTTCTGAAGGTTCTTTAGAATCAAGCTGGAAGCCGTTCTTTCCTTCTGCAACAAGGCGAGGATCGTAACGGAACAAGTGCCAGTAACCTGCCTGTACGGCTCTCTTCTCTTCTGTCTGAGCAATGCTCATACCGCCCTTAATACCGTGGTTGATACAAGGAGCATATGCAATGATGATTGAAGGACCGTTATATGAACCGGCTTCAACAAATGCCTTCATACACTGGTTGTAATCGGCACCCTGAGCAACCTGTGCTACATATACATAGCCATAGCTCATAGCAATTGCGGCAAGGTCTTTCTTCTTAACTTCCTTACCTGCTGCAGCGAATTTTGCAATTGCGCCTGTAGGTGTTGATTTAGAAGACTGACCGCCTGTGTTAGAGTAAACTTCTGTATCGAATACAAGGATGTTTACATCATCACCGCTTGCAAGTACGTGGTCAAGACCGCCGTAACCGATATCGTATG